>JAEUNV010000588.1 GCA_016790385.1 Zoogloea sp. | reverse complement strand
CCTCCGGGCGCGGAAGGGCGCGCCCTGGGCAGGGCCGGCCCCGTGTCAGCGTCAGCCGCGAGCAGGCACAAGTTGCGCTCCCGATCCCGGGCCGTCACCCGCACCGGCAGCGCTTGCGGCCCGGCACCCAGATGCAGGCTCGCTGCCCCGTCGAGGATCTCGCATACGGTCACAAAGCGACCTGCCGCCAGTCGGGTTGCCGAATAACTGCCCACGCGCGCCCCCCCGGCGTCACGCACTTCCAGTACCGCCAGGGCCGGCGCCACGGTGGTAAATACCTCCGGCGGTGACAGGGCCGCAACCGGGCCGACCAGGGCAGTCTGGATGAGGGCCGCAAACAGGCACGGCAGCGGGATCTTCGGGGTGGATTTCATGGCAACGCACGCGCTGCCGGGCAGAGAGCCCGGCCCTGATGGGGGAGCGCCGATTCTACCCTCTGGTCATGAACACCGTTCCGTGTCGGCACTATTTCACCTACCGGCTGTTAATCAGGTCGGCGCCCGCCGCGGACGACGCCCCATCCCGGCCGGCGAGCGCAGCCTCCAGCGCCTCCCGCGCCCACGCCACGAAAACCCGCACCCGCGCCGGCTGAAGACGGGCATGGGGATAGACCACGCTGATCGGCCGGGCCGGCGTTTCAAACGTCTCCAGCACCGCACACAGGCGCCCGGCCGCCAGATGCGGCGCCACCTGGTAGGAAATGAACATGCCGAAACCCAGGCCGGCCAGACAGGCGTCCACAGCCGGCGCCACATGGTTGAACTCCAGATTGCCGGTAACCGGCACGGTGAAGCTGCGCCCCTTCTCCTCGAAACGCCACCAGGGCCCGGGCCCGGCCGAGAAGCCGACGCAGTTGGCCCGCAGCAGATCCCGCGGGTGGTCGGGGGTGCCCTGGCGGGCCAGGTAGTCCGGGCTCGCCACCACCATGCGCCGCACTTTGCCGACCGGGTGGGCAATCAGTGACGAGTCCTCCAGGTGGCCGATGCGCACCCCCACGTCGATGCCCTCCTCCAGCAGATGGGTCACCCTGTCGAGGAGCAGCAGGCGGCAGCGCATGCCGGCGTGGCGCTGCACGAAGGCCGTCACCGCAGGCGCCACGTACATCTGCCCGAACAGCACCGGCGCCGTCACCGTGAGCAGACCCGAGGGGTCTCCCGCCTCGTCGCGCAGGGCCGACTCCGCCTCGCCCAGGGCGGCCAGCAGGTTGCGGCAACTTTCCAGGTAGTGGCGCCCCTCACCGGTCAGGGCAATGCGGCGGGTGGTGCGATTGAAAAGACGCACGCCCAGTTCGGCTTCCAGGGCCGCCAGCGTGCGAACCACCGCGGGCAGGGACGCCCCGCTGGCTCGGGCGGCCGCGCTGAGGCTGCCCGCTTCGGCAATCTGCACGAAGGTCGCCATCGCCTTGAGCTTGTCCATGGCAATTACTCCATTTATTGGATCAGTTAAATCCGCATTGCGGCATTTATCCGAATAAAGGATTAAACCACACTGCCATTCAGCGTTTGCCCCGCCCTATCCCCTTACGAAAGGTCTGTCATGAAACACCCCGCCCAAGCCATCCAGCTCTTCCGCTTCACCCTGTCCGGCCACAGCCATCGGGCCGAGCTCTTCCTGTCCCTGCTCGGTCTGCCGGTGGAGGCGGTGGACGTGGACCTCCGTGGCGGCCAGCAGAAGACGCCCGCCTTTCTCGCCATGAACTGCTTCGGCCAGGTGCCGGTGATCCGCGACGGCGACGT
>JAEUNV010000581.1 GCA_016790385.1 Zoogloea sp. | reverse complement strand
GCCTGAGTCCGCGCCGGATGGCGCGCCTTGCTCCATAATGTCCGGCCTGATTTCATTTGCCGGGATTTGATTCTTGGACCGTTCCGACTACCAGGCCCTCGACACGGGGGCCGTGCTGGCAGAGCTGGGTGACCTGGCCAGTGCCTTTTCGCTGGTGCTCCTGGCGGAGTGTGATTCCACCAACACCCGCCTTCTGACCGATTTGCCGCCGGATGATGGTCGCGTGCATGTCCTTGCCGCCGATGTGCAGACGTCCGGACGCGGTCGGCGTGGGCGGGTTTGGCAGTCATGGCCCGGAGCCAGCCTGACCTTCTCCGCCCTGTGGCGCTTCGCCCCGGGCTCCCCGGTGCCTGCCGGACTTTCCCTCGTTGCCGGCCTTGCGGTGGCGCGCACACTCGAGGAGCTGGGCGTTGAAGGCGTGCAGCTCAAGTGGCCCAACGATGTGCTGGTCCATGGCCGCAAGCTGGCGGGCATTCTCGTTGAGCTGACACCCGGCCGCGGGCGCACGCCGGCAGCCGTGGTCGGCATCGGCATCAACCTGCAATTGCCGCCCGACGCCAGCGTAGCCTACCCCACCGGCGTCACCGATCTTGCCACCTGCCTCGGTCAATCGCCCGGCGGGAGCCGCCTCCTTGGCCTGCTGCTCGTCCAGCTCCATCGTCTCTTCGATGTTTATTCGGCTGCCGGCTTCGCGGCGCTGCGCGGGGCATGGCAGCAGCGCAACGCCTTTGCCGACCTGCCGGTAAACATACTGGGTGAAGTGGAGACGCTGGCGGGAACCTGTGCCGGCGTGGACGACGATGGCGCCCTGCTCCTGCGGACCGCGGACGGCTTGCGGCGGGTACTGTCCGGTGAAGTTTCTCTGAGGCTCGCCTGATGGACCTTCTTCTCGATGTGGGCAACACCCGCCTCAAGTGGGGGCTCCATGACGGCACCCGGTGGTGTGGCCAGGGGGCGGTGCTGCTGAGTGCGCTCGATGGCTTTGCCGATGTGCTCGCGGGCCTGGGGCCTGTGCGGCGCATGCTCGGCGCCAACGTGGCCGGGGCCATGGTCGGCGGGCACCTGGGCGCCCTCCTCGGGCGGGTTGGCCTGACGGCGCAATGGATCTCACCCCTTGAAGAAGGCTTTGGGGTTCGCAATGCCTATCTCGAACCTTCCCGTCTGGGGGCAGACCGCTGGGCGGCGCTGGTGGGAGCCCGCGCGATCCATGCCGCTGCGGCGCTCGTGGTGACATCCGGTACGGCCACCACCGCGGACGTGCTCGACGGTCAAGGGGTTTTCCAGGGCGGGGTGATCCTGCCCGGCCTCGATCTGATGCGACTCTCCCTGGCGCGGGATACCGCACAGCTTCCCTACACCGACGGCCGTTTCCAGCGCACGCCGCGGCGCACGGCGGATGCCATCCAGACCGGCTGCCTGCATGCCCAGCTGGGGGCGATAGAACGCATGTTCCGCCTCGTGGCCACGGAACCGGGTAGTCTTTGCCTGCTTAACGGTGGTGCTGCCGCGTCCCTCGCGCCACTCCTCGAATGCCCCCTGCGGGAAGTGGACAACCTGGTGCTCGAAGGCCTGGCGCGCATGCTGGCGTCGGGCTAGCCCGTCGGTGCTGCCACAGCGCCTTTTCCCATGCCTTCGTATCGGTTAGTCTTGCGGCCATGGCCCCACTTCGTGTTGCTGTCATCGCCCTGATCTTTGCCAACCTGCTGGCCCTCGCCCTCTGGAAGGGCTGGCTTGGCGGCGCCGCGCCCCATGGTGAGCCGGAAAGGCTCAGCAACCAGCTCAACCCCGAGCGACTGCGGCTCATGACGGACGCCCGGCCGCCCGCGCCGCCGCCAGTGGTCGCCAAGCCGACCCCGGAGCCCGCACCGGCCCCAGCGCCGGAAAAGGCGGCTGAAAAGCCCGAGGCAGCGCCACCCGCCGCCGACGCCGTGGCGCCCCAGGCCTGCGTGGTATTCGCTAGCTTGACGCCCGACCAGGCTCGGGAACTGACCGCCCGCATTGCCAAGGCAGGAACCGGTTTCAAACTCAGCGAAACCCGCAGCGAGGCACCGTCTTCCTGGTGGGTGCATATCCCGGCGCAGGGAAATCGGGAGGGCGCCGAAAAGAAGGCTGCCGAGTTGCGCCGCCTCGGGGTGGATGATCTTTTCGTCATGCAGGACCCGGGGCCCAACCAGTTTGCCGTTTCCCTGGGGCTTTACAAAAATGAAGCGGCGGCAACGCGGCTTCTCGAGGCGCTCAAGGAAAAGGGTGTGCGCAGTGCCCAGATCGTGGCCAGGGG
>JAEUNV010000561.1 GCA_016790385.1 Zoogloea sp. | reverse complement strand
ATCAGTTCCTCCAGCGACAGTCCCATTTCCGATTGCTCGGCCTCTACCTTCTTCGTATCCTTCATCGTGGCGTGTCCTCGTCCGTTGCTGGAAATCGTTCTCGACAAACAATTCTCAGCAGAGGCACGCCGCCTCTTCAATCCCCATCCGTCCCCTAAGGGGCATACACCAGTTTCGACTTTAGCCCCCTTGCCCCGGAACAGTCGCAAGGCGGTCTGGACCGGAAACCGGAAGCCCAGACTGCGTCCACATAAGCCTTCCTAGGCTGAAGACTGGCGCTGCGCCGAGCCAGCACGGGTGACAGAACGCAAGGCGCTTGAGCGCGCGGGCCGCGCAGGCTCAACAGGCTCCGGCCCGACATCATCGACGCCAGCGAGGGGGTTTCCCACGGCAGATCTCGGCACGAATAGTGCTGAGCAAGGGCGGGAAACGCCTGATTGGCGCCAATTTGTAAAATATCTCGACACAATGGAGACCTGACATGCCTATCAAACTTTGGAAGAACGTCGCGGCCCTTGCGATGGGTTTGGGGGTACTCACCCAGGCGCACGCGCTGCCTTTCACGGATGACCAGGCGAATGTCGGGCCGACGAACTTTTCGGGCACGAATGGTGAGCTCAATGGGCAATCGTTTACGCCCACCAGCGATTCCATCGACGCTGCCGAATTTTTCATTCGCAGTGACGGTGGCAGCAGCACCCTGCATCTGGAGGTTCGAGTAGGACAGGGACTGACCGGAACGCTGCTGGGCTCCAGTGCGCAAGTCACGATCACCTCCGCCCTCACCCTTGTTCATTTCGACCTCCTGAGTCCGGTCACTCTGACGCCCGGGGCTCTGTACACCCTGGTGCTGGATCTGGATGCGGGCAGCACCTTCGCAGGCGAGATGAGCAATCTCAATCCTTACGCGGGCGGTTTGGCCATCAACAACTTCGGCAATACGTTCCCGAATCTTGATTTCTGGTTCCGGGAAGGCACGCATGCCGCGCAAGTCCCCGTGCCGCCGACGCTGGCCCTGCTGGGCCTCGGCTTTGCCTGTGCAGGATGGAGCCGGCGCCGCAAATCACTCGCCGCAGTGTGAAGAATCAGGGCCCGCCTCGCGCGGGCCCAGAACATTTTGGACGTCCGCAGCCCTCCTCGGCGCACGGGTGGCGGCGCCCAGGCGTCGATGTCGACCCGGCGGACGCCATCACCCGCTTTACCCACCCGGCCGTCGCCCCAGGGCCAGCACCGACAGGCCCGCGGCCATGAAGGCCAGGCCCGCACCCACATTGACCCCGCCAACGACCCGCGGGCGCCGCACCAGCCAGGCCGAGAGGCGCGAGGCGAAGCCGGCCAGCAGTGCAAAGATGAGGGCTGTCAGCACCGCGAAGATCGCCCCGTAGCCCAGCATCTGCAAGCTCACCGAGCCCCGCTCCGGGTGAGTGAATTGGGGGATGAAGGCCACCACGAACAAGCCCGGCTTGGGGTTGAGCAAGTTGGACAGCAGCCCGGTCATGAACACCCGCCGGAGCGGCTGCTGTTGCGCCGGTACGAAAGTCACCAGATCGCGGGCAACGATGGCCTTGTAACCCAGCCACAGCAGATAGGCGGCACCCAACACCTTGATGGCGAGGAAGGCCAGCGGCGAAGTTTGCAGCACCAGTGCCAGCCCCAGGGTGGCGGCCAGCGTGTGCGCCATGATGCCCAGCCCGGCACCGAGGGACGACAGCGCGCCGGCCAGCGGCCCCTGGCTGAGGCCACGGCTGATGGCCAGGAGGTTATCCGGGCCGGGCGCGATGACCACCAGCAGCGTGGCGGCAAGGTAGGCGAGAAGCGCGTCGGTGGGAAACACGGCATCAATCCTTACGCGGCGAGGCGGTCGATGGGTACGCCGACGCAACGCTCCCGCCGGCATTCTTCGCCAGCAGCACCGCCGCCACCAGGCGCCGGGCGGCCAGATCGTTGGCGCTGCGCTGGGCGGCCAGGTGGGCCGCCTGGAGGACGATCACGTTGAGGTAGCCAATGGTGCCGGCCCGGTACTGGTTGAGGGCGATGGCCTCGGCTTGTGCAGCCGCCGCCACGGCC
>JAEUNV010000555.1 GCA_016790385.1 Zoogloea sp. | reverse complement strand
GGTGGCGGCGGGGGCAAGGGTCGGCGCGAGCAGGCAGAACAGGACGACAAGGCGCACCAGCAATCCGATCAGATCCCCGGCGGAGCTTCGTCCCCGGGGGGCGGACGGTGACGGGGGCAGCGCGAGTTGAGGGTGCATTCGATTGGACTTCCTTCATGTCGACGCGGGTCGGAGCACCACGCATTGTGTGACAGAATCTTCCTATCAATTCAGAGCGGGCTCAATCCGGATGTGCCGGTTTCAGCCCTGGCACCCATCGAAAACGGAGCATTCCATGCGATTCTGGCTGATGAAATCCGAACCCGATGATGTTTCCATAGACGATCTTGCGGGCCGCCCCGATCAGACCGTGCCGTGGTACGGCGTGCGCAACTATCAGGCGCGCAATTTCATGCGCGATTCGATGCGGGTGGGTGACGGGGTGTTGTTCTACCACTCGGGTTGCGCCGAGCCGGGCATCGCCGGTATTGCCCGCGTCGCCAGCGAGGCCTATCCGGACGAAACCCAGTTTGATCCCGCGAGCAAATACTTCGACCCCAAGGCCACCCGGGAGAGCCCCCGCTGGATGCACGTGGATGTGGCCTTCGTGCGCAAGACCCGCCTGCTGGGTTTGTCCGAATTGCGCAGCCACCCGGAACTGGAGAACATGCGCGTCCTCGCCCGCGGCAACCGGCTGTCGATCACGCCAGTCGAGCCGGCCGAGTGGCGCTTCATCGTCGGGCATCTGCTCGGCGCAACGGATCTTCAGGACTGGAAATGAGCATTGGAATCGAATGGTTGGCCGCCTATCTCGCCCTCGGGGCCTTTGTCGGCTTCTTCGCGGGGCTGCTGGGCGTGGGGGGCGGGGCGATCATGGTCCCTATGCTGACCACCCTGTTCGCCGCCCAGGGCTTTCCCAGGGAGCACATGGTGCACCTGGCCCTCGGCACCTCCATGGCCGGTATCGTGGTCACCTCGATCTCCAGCCTGCGCGCCCACCACGCCCACGGCGCGGTGCGCTGGGACATCGTCCGGGGTATTGCCCCGGGCGTGCTGGCGGGCACCTTCGCGGGGACTTTCGTGGCGTCCCGGGCGCCCACCCAGCCCCTGGCCATCTTCTTTGCCTGCTTCACGGCCTACGTGGCGGTGCAGATGATCCTCAACGTCAAGCCCAAGCCCTCCCGCGAACTGCCGGGAAAAGCCGGGCTGGCGGGGGTCGGGGCCGGGATCGGGGCGATCTCGTCGCTGGTGGCGATCGGGGGCGGCTCCCTGTCGGTGCCCTTCATGACCTGGTGCAACGTGAAGGTGCATAACGCCATCGGCACCTCCGCCGCCATCGGCCTGCCCATCGCCCTGGCAGGCGCAGTAGGCTATTTGATCAACGGTTGGTCGGTCCAGGGGCTGCCGGAGTGGTCGGTTGGCTTCGTCTATCTGCCGGCGCTGGTGTTGCTGAGCCTGCTCTCCAGCCTCACTGCGCCCATCGGCGCCCGGCTCGCCCACAGGCTTCCAGTGGCGACCCTGAAGAAGATCTTCGCCGGCGTGCTGGTGCTGTTGTCGGCAAAGATGCTGCACACGGTGCTGGGCTGAGGTTTCGGAAGAACACATCGACGACGGACTTTCTTCACGAACGCGGGCTGTCTTCAAGGGCATCCACCCTTCAGGAATGCCGGCCTCGGGCCGTCAATTGTCCGGTCCATTCCGTCCGGGTACTCCCATGTCCGTCGCCAATGTCCGTCTCCAGCTCCAGTTCGACCTCGACCTGGCCGTACCCGACTCCCTGGCCGCTTTGGATCACGCGCAGCTGTGTCAGACGCTTGCCGGGCTGCTCGGGCCGACCGTGATCCAGGGCTTGCCGGTGATCGCCGGCAAGCAGCTGGCCAAGGCCGAAATGCGGGTCGTCAAGCACCATCACCGGCTTGACGCCGAGGTGAAGGCCGCGGTCCGCATCGAGCCGTCGCGCATCCTGGAGGCCGCTCCCCATCTGACCGACGCCGAGGTGGCCACCCTCGCCGTGCGTGCGGCGGCGCGCCTGCCGAAGGGAGAGGCCGAGCAGGCGAGCTACCTGCGCGGCCAGGCGCTTGCTCTGGTCAACGAATACCGGCTGGTTGCCTGTGTGGTGGACGCCCTGCTATCGAGCGGCAAGCCCACGCAGATCGAGGGCAAGCTCAACCTGACCAACGGCCACATCTTCCTCGATGCGTCCCATCGTCAGACCCGCCTTCAGAATGCCCAGGGGGCGCTGCGGGTGGGCGTTGCCGGTACCGACGTGGAGCTGAGGGCGGAATGCTCCGGCCATACCCTGACGGGCCCGGTGCTGGATGTGGCCGTGAAGCAATTGGTGCCGCACCGGGGGGCGCTGCTCGCCCGCTGGCAGGCGGGTTGAGTGGCCGGGGCCTCAGCGCCCCTTGAATGCTGGCGAACGCTTGCCGAGGAAGGCGTCCAGGCCTTCCCGGTAGTCGTCGGTGGCGAGAAAGTCGAAGGCGGCACGTTTTTCATCGGCGCTCAGCGGCCGCCCGTCCATCAGGCGATGGACCCACTGTTTGTGCCAGCGGGCCACCAGCGGTGCGCCTTTGACGATCCGGCCCACGGTGGCCAGGGTTTCCCGCTCGACCTCCTCGTCGTCCACCACCCGGGTCAGGAGCCCCTTGGCCAGGGCTTCCCGGGCACCCAGGATGCGCCCTTCGAGCAGGATCTCGAGTAGCACGGCGGGGCCCACCAGGCCGAGCAGACCGGCCATTTCGCCGGGATACATCGAGAACCCCAGCTTGTTGATCGGCGCCCCGAAGCGGCTTGATTCGCCGGCGATGCGCAGGTCGCAGCAGCCGGCGATCTCCAGCCCGCCACCCACGCAGGCGCCCTGGATCAGCGCCACGGTGGGCACCGGACAGGCGCGTATGGCGTCCAGGGCGGCGGCCACCAGGTCTTCGTGGTAATGGAGCGCGTCGTCGACCGTGGCCCGCACGGTGAGGAATTCCTCGATGTCGCCCCCGGCGGCAAAGGCCTTGTCTCCCGCACCCCGCAGCACCACACAGCGCACGTCCGGATCGGCATTGATGTTCGTCATCCGCGCCTGGAGCTCGCGCCACATGCCGGCATCCACCGCATTGAGCTTATCGGGATTGGAAAGGCTGAGGGTGGCAATGCCAGCGTCCTGACTGAAGAGGATTTCTCCGGGCATGGGGGGCTGTTTCCTTGAGAGAAGGCGGCTGACGCAGATTTGCTGCGGTGCAAAAAAGCCGCCGTACGTTGTGGTATGGAGTCTTATATATGCTATATCATCAGACTGGGCGTCGTTTAATGGCGCGACGTCGCCCACGGGGTGCACCATAAAAAAATAACCCACTTATTGCCGTTCCAAGAATACCAACAGGCAGATCGCGCCGAATTCACTGACTTTCTCGAGGGAGGGAAAAGATGTCGACCAATGCTAGCCAGAATGCGGTGTACGCCCGTATCCGCAAAAATCCGCGCTTCGCCGAACTGGTGTCGAAGCGCCAGGGTTTCGCCACCCTGCTGTCGGTGATCGTCCTGACGATCTTCTACGGCTTTTTCATGGTGGTGGCGTTCAACCCCAATCTGATCGGTCAGCGCCTGTCCGAAGGGTCTTAT
>JAEUNV010000545.1 GCA_016790385.1 Zoogloea sp. | reverse complement strand
GCCGCGTGCTTCGAGGATGCGGTCGGGCGGCGCGGTGAAGGCCCGATAGGCGTGAAAGAACAGCTCGATGGCCTCCCGCAGTCGGGCCTGACGTTTTAGGTCAATCATGTTGACTTTGTTGTTGAATGAATGCACGATTGTAATAGGTCAATATTATTGACTCTTTTCTCTCACATCAGGAGACTCCCATGCCCACCTGCTCCCCTTCCAGCCCCCCTCTCTCCCTTTCCGCCCGGGTGCGCGACCTGCATCCGTCGCCGATCCGGGAGATCCTGGCGGTCGTGGAGCGGCCCGGCATGATCTCCTTTGCCGGCGGCTTGCCTGCCGCCGAAACCTTTCCGGATCTTGACCTCAGCGCGCCGCCATCGGCCCTGCAGTATGGCCCCACCGAAGGCGACCCACGCCTGCGCGAGCGCATTGCCGACGAACTCGCCGCCCTCGGCCTGGACTGCGGCCCCGAGCGGATACTAGTGCTTTCGGGTTCCCAGCAGGGCATCGACCTGGTGGGCAAACTCTTCATCGACCCGGGCACGCCGGTGGCGGTGGAGTCCCCCACCTACCTGGCGGCCCTGCAGGTTTTCCGCTTCTTCGGCGCCCACTTTGCCCCCTTCACGCCCGAAACGCTGGCCACAACAGGCTTTGGCGCCACCCGGCCGGCCTTCGCCTACGCCATCCCCACCTTTCAGAACCCCACCGGCCGGTGCTACACCACAGCCGAGCGGGCGGCACTGGCCCACGCCTGCGACACGGCGGGCGTGCCCTTGTTCGAGGACGACCCCTACCGCGATCTGGTGTACGACACCTGCGAACGCCGCCCGGTGGCCGCCCACCTCCAGGGCAGCCCGTGGATCTACCAGGGCTCTTTCTCGAAGAGTCTGGCGCCGGGCCTGCGCCTCGGTTTCCTGGCAGCCTCGCCCGAATTCTTCACCTGCCTGGTGCGCCTCAAGCAGGCTGCCGACCTCCACAGCAACCGCCTCAGCCAGTGGCTGGTGCTGCAACAGCTCAGCTCGCCCGGACGTCCGACGCGGATGGCCCGGCTGGTGGACGTGTACCGCCACAAGCGCGATCTCTTCGGTGCCGCACTGACACGCCATTTTGGTGGTCTCGCGAGCTGGGAGACGCCGGCAGGAGGCCTGTTCTTCTGGCTGAAACTGCGCCAGCCGATCGACACCCGCGCCCTGCTGCCCCGGGCCATTGAAGCCGGCGTGGCCTTCATGCCCGGCGAAGCCTTCTACCCCGACAACCCCGCCGCCAGCGGCACCCTGCGCCTCAACTTCAGCCATGCCGGCGAAGCCGACATCGAGCGGGGGCTGAGCATTCTGGCGAGACTTTGCGCCGACGCGATGCGCTGAGCGGACGCGGCCCGACGGCATCGACCCATGCTCAGGGAGGCGGCAGTTCGATGCCACGCGCACCCAGCCAGGCCCGGTCCAGCTCCCATTTGACACCCTCGATGCCCGGCTGGGCCTCGACGATCCCCCGCGCCTCCGATTGGCGTGCGGCGAGGGTCTGCTGGGCCTCCACAAAGGCCGGGTCATTGGGGTTGCTCACATCAATGCCCGGGTACAACACGGCGATCACCCGCCGCGCCGGCACATCGAAATTGCGCGGCGTGCCCATCACTGCCATGCCGTCCTGTTGCACGCGGAGCACTCGGAAAGGATAGGGATAGGCCCGCAGCGCCGGGCTGGCGGTCGCCTCCAGTATGTCATTGAGCCCCCGCGCCCGGGCATCGGGCCGCTGGATGGCCCAGTCGGCGACGAACACCAGCGCCAGAAGCACGAGAAGCCATTGCCAGATCCGGATCTGCTTGAACGTCATGGACGATCACCCCGGGAAGACGAAGCCGCGGCCGGCGCACGGAACCACACCCTTGCCGAGAAGGGATCGACTACCAGCGCGGCGCTGGCAAAGAAAGAGGCGCCAAGTTGGGCGGCAGGTTGCGGCCAGGTGCCGATGCCGCCGCACACCCGGGCGGCGGGCGGCGTGCGCTTGACGAAGAGGGTGACATCGGACTCGCTACGCACGACCCGACCCGCCGGCCCCACGAAACCCAGGGCCGAACCCGGCGGGAGGCGCCAGGCATCCACCGGTTCACTTACGCCGGGCTGGCAGGTCGTGAGCTGGAGGGATATCTCCGGCCTCGGCTGGAGCCGGATGCCCGCCCGTCCCAGCGCCTCGAATAGGGCCACATTGATATTGACTGAAAGGGGCTGCGTACCGTCGTCATAGCCGGTATCCAGCTGGGCCACCGCCTCCACCGGCCCGATGCGGATCGGCACCGCCGGAACGTTGGGGCAGGCGGGGCCGCCCGCCCGGGGGCAGCTCAGCACCCCGGAGCCTTCCGCGTAATAGTCCTGGCTGCTCAGGGCAACAAAGCCCGCCGCCTCCAGCACATTGTCGGCGCAGAAGGCACCGCGCCGGGATCGGTACAGGCGACCCTC
>JAEUNV010000488.1 GCA_016790385.1 Zoogloea sp. | reverse complement strand
CTTGCCGGCGAAACCTCTGTTGCAGGTGGTGGCCGCCCTGATCGCCATCAACGTGGCGTCCCTGCTGCGTGCCCGCCGTCTGAGCGATCTGCGCCCGGCCGAGTTGTTCCTCCAGCTCAGTATCGACCTGGGCGCGTGGAGTGTCTTTCTGTATTTCACCGGCGGCGCCACCAACCCCCTGATCTCCCTGCTCCTGCCCCTGGTGGCTATTGGCGCGGCAACCCTCACCCCACCCTACGCCTGGGCCGTGGCGGCGGAGGCCGTGGCGGCCTATTCAATCCTGTGGGACTTCAACGAACAGCTCGACATCTACGATTCCGGCCTTGCGGTGCATTGGCATTTGGCCGGCATGTGGCTCACTTTCGCCCTCTCCGCCGGCGTCATCGTCTGGTACGTGGTGCGCATGACCGCCGCCATCCGCAGCCGCGACCAGGCCCTGGCCGAAGCCCGCGAGGCCCGCCTGCGCAATGAGCGCATCGTGGCCCTCGGCAATCTGGCTGCCGGCGCAGCCCACGAACTGGGGACGCCCCTGGGTACCATGGCCATCCTGGCGGGCGAACTTGTCCGCAACCCACGGCTGGATGACGAAGTCCGAGCCGACGCCGAACTTCTGCGCCAACAGGTGGGACATTGCAAGGCCATCCTCAGCAACCTGACCCTGCGCGCCGGCAGCCTGCGTGCCGAAGGCGGCGAAGCGCTGCCCACCGACGTCTGGCTGCGCGGCATCATTGATCGCTGGCGCAGCCTGCGGCCCCATGTCCCCCTCAGCTTGCGCTGCCACTGCACGGAGCCGGCGCCGCGCCTGGTGGCGGACACCACCCTTGAGCAGGCCATCCACAACATCATCAACAACGCCGCCGACGTCAGCCCCAGCGGCGTCGAATGCGAGGTCGAGGTCGACGAAGCGCGGATCGTCGTCAGCGTTCTCGACCGCGGCCCTGGCATCCCGGCCGATTTCCGCCCCGCAGCGACGCATCCCGACGACGGCAACGGCGGTGGGGACGGCCTGGGTATCGGCCTGTTGCTGGCCTTTGAGGCGGTGGAGCGCTGCGGCGGCCAGGTCGTGTTTTCCCCGCGCCCCGGCGGCGGCACCATCGCCACCCTCACCCTACCCCTTGTATCCCTTCGCCCATGAGCTCACAGGACGCCCCCCACATTCTCGTCGTCGATGACGACCCGGCCTTCAATCGTGTGCTGACTCGTGCCCTCGCCCAGCGCGGCTTCACCGTCTTCGGTGCCCACGAGCCGGAGACCGCCCTGGCACTTGCCCGGCAACACGAACCGGAATACGTGATCCTTGATCTCAACATCGCCGGCAGTTCGGGCCTGCGCCTGATCGAACCCTTGCTGGCAGCCAATCCCGACTGCCGCATCCTGGTCCTGACCGGCTACGCCAGCATCGCCACCACCGTTGACGCCATCAAGCTGGGCGCCACCCAGTACCTCTCCAAGCCTGCCGACGTGGACGCCATTCTGAAGGCGCTCAATGCCACCGACGTGATCATCTCCGAGGACGAGATGGCCCCCGGGCCGATGTCGGTGGATCGACTCGAATGGGAGCACATCCAGCGAGTGCTGACCGAGAACGAGGGAAACATCTCGGCCACCGCCCGTGCGCTTAAAATGCACCGTCGCACACTGCAACGGAAGCTGGCCAAACGGCCGGTCAAGGAATGAAACCAACGGAAGACCACGACGCACGTGTCCGCCTCGACAAATGGCTGTGGGCGGCACGCTTCTTCAAGCATCGCACCCAGGCCACCGAGGCGGTGGACGGGGGCAAGATCCAGCTCAACGGCATCCGCGTAAAGCCCGCCCGGGACGTGAAGATCGGCGACCGGATCGACATCCAGATCGCCGAGACGCATTTCTGCGT
>JAEUNV010000481.1 GCA_016790385.1 Zoogloea sp. | reverse complement strand
CGCACCGCGGCTGACCATCACCCATGGCCTGTCCGGCTCGGGCAAGACGGTGGCGAGCGCCGCCCTGCTCATGGCCGACCCCGCCGCCGCGACCGTGCGCCTGCGTTCCGACGTGGAGCGCAAGCGCCTCCACGGCCTGCCACCACTGGCACACAGCCTCCCCGACACCCGGAGCGGCGGAATCTACACGCCCCAGGCAACGCGGCTCACCTTCTCCCACCTGGCGGACACCGCCGCATGCCTGCTCGACGCCGGCTGGTCGGTGATCGTCGATGCCGCGTTTCTGAAACGCGCCGAAAGGGACACCTTCCGGGACATCGCCCTCCGTCATGGCGCCGCCTTCGCCATCCTGGCCTGCTCCGCTCCGGAAGAAGAACTGCGCCGCCGCCTGCAAGCACGGCAAGGTGATGCCTCCGAAGCCACGGTGGCGGTATTGGAGCAGCAACTGCACTGGATGGAAGCCCTCGCGCCGGACGAACTGGCCTGGGTACTGCCCCGGGATTGACGGCACGCCATACGGGGGAACCAACATCGTTCCCTTTGAGCCGGGCGATTTACCCCGATCAAGCCAGCGCCCTGGCGATCAGGCCGGGCGGTGTCGGTGGATACGGCTCCCCCTTCCTCAAGCCACTGCCGGTTGGGTCAGGCCATCAATCAATGCAGCAACCTGGGATTGGTCCGAATCAAAGTAATGAGTGTGGGCTCCGCCACCGAGGCATACATCCACCTGGCACCCCTTGGCCAGGATGGGCTGGCCTCCCTGCGCCAGGACGGAACGCCAATCCGGGGCCTCAGCCAGGCAGTCATGCGGGGCTTCATCCGTTTCGGGGAGGCGGGCCCATAGCCAGCGCCCCACGTAGTCGCCCGTGGTATAGACATTCACCCAGCGCTGAACGCCGAGAGCCGCGTGCTGCGGGCCGCACCAATTTCCGTCGTGGGCAAGGACCCACCCGTAAATCACCGGAAAACGCGCCGCGTAAAGCTGGCGCAGGGGACACCCCGCGGTCATGAGATCGAGCTTGCCCTGCAATTCGCTCCACAAGGCGCCCAACGGGTCGGTATCGTCCTCGCCGCGCAGTTTCAGGTAGCGCAACAACTCGGTTGAGATGACGGTGCCCTGGCTATGGGAAACGATCAGGATGTGATCGTATTTCCTCGATGCAATGTGCTCCAGCAAGGCCAGATAGCGGGAGAAGATCCGCGCACGGGGAATGGCCTGTCGTGGAAACTCCCGCAGGTGGTTATCCACATCCAGGGCAGCGTCCAACGGGGCCCGCAGCCCGGGGACAAATCGAGACAGCAAGCCCCCCAGCACACTGACACTCACGGTTGCTCCCGCCATGGCGTAAAGAATCCCCGGCAACACGTCCATCCACCCTACTGCGGCCAGGAAACAGCGAATGGAGTTGGCCTCCTCAGGCCACCAGCCGCCCAGCACCATGTAGCCGCCGACAATGAGGGCAAAAACAACACCAAGCCCGCTGAGCACAGACACGATCGGCTCCATTCTCCGATAGCCCATGGTCAGCCAACGTCCGAGCCGCCCCCCTTCCGGGCGAACGAGTTTCAGTTCCGCCAACACGCTTGGCAAAAAGGAAAGGACCAGGTGTAGAACCAGCACCCCGCCCAACACGGCAATACCCGTAAAGCCCTCGACGTGGCGCTCTACCCGTATGCGCACGAAGTCGTCGGCGGCAACCAGCGCCTTCCCTCCGCCGGAAAACCACCAGGGCACGTAGGTATGGGCAGCGACAAACTCGGCAGCGACGCCCTTGAGCAAGGCGGCGATCAGCATGGTCAGCAGCACAAACACACTTATCGACACCAGGAGTCCAAGGCTGGCCGTGCCCTTGCTTGCCAACCCCGCCTGATCTCCCACGCCGACAACCGGCATGGTCACCAACCACACAGCCAGCAGGGCCCCCATCAACAGCCATGCGAGCAAGATAAGAAATAGCGCAAGCTCGAATGCGGCAAGACCACCACGCACCCAATCAGCGCCATCCGGCCCTTCCGCCTGCACGATCATGACCGCGAGCGCCAGGGCCCAGAGGCTCCAGCCCGTCCGCCGGACCATCGGAAATCGCTCGTCGCACAGCTTGAGAATGAGGTCGTAGGCCAGACTCAGCGCGGCCAGCCACAGCACCCCGACACACCAGCCGGGCGCCGACAGCGCGAGCAGGGTGGCGCTGAGCCCCGCCACGCAGGCAGCCGCAAGGAAGCCCGGCCATCGGGGAGGGAGCAAGTAAAGCAGCAGGATGAAAACGCCTGCCGGCAAGGCCGTGGTAAGCACCCGCAAGACGGTCGGAAACCGATCCGTCCACTCCAGGTGGCCCGCCGGCGCGAAGACCAGGACGGTCATCAACAGCACCAGCGCCAGAGGGCCGAGCCAGCGCGAAAAGAGCCAGTCTATGGCGGTCTGAAGCTTCGCGAGAAAGCGCCAGTCAGCGCCTGCGTCCGGCGCGGCCGAATGACGATCGAGGGTATCCCGACCCAATTGGGAAAGGCGGAAGATCAGTGTCAGCAGCTCGGTGATGATGCGCGGAATGGCGCCCGACAGACGGGACAGATCCGCCCAGTACATCTCGTACACATCCACATTCTGTCGTGCGTCCGGGGAGCAGCGCTCAAGCCTGTGCCTCGTCGTGGCGTAGGTCTCCACAGGCGTTTCATTACGAACGGCCTTGTGCAGGAGGTAGTCGGTGAACTTCGTATCCTCGGTCCATTTCACCTTCCGGCCGCCGTCGGCCGAGGAACCTGAATCCAGGTGAAAGTCCGATTTCATCGATTGCCGCAGCGCCTTGCGGAAGGGGCGCGCCCCCCGCGGTGTGGCCGGATCGGTTTCCGAGCGCGACCTGCCGGGCGGCTGGGTCTCGACGCGCAGCGTGAAAGCGTCGCTCGCCGTATGCACATACTGCACCCCGGCCGGCGCGCCGATCAGCAGCAGGTCCACAATGTCCCGCGAAGTGTCACCGGGCTGCTGATCGGCAACACCATGGATTGCGATGATCGCGACCCGATTACGCTCCTCGTTTCCGTCCATCCCACCCTCTCCCGGCCCGCCCCGCCACCATGCATCTGTTGTAGCGACGGCCTATTCCATTGTCAAACCGGGGCACGGCAAGGCCGGGGCGAGCGGCAGCGGAGGGTTAGAGCCCATCCTCTGCGATCCGGGTTCACTTCACACAAACCGAGTGCCGGGTCGCACCCGCTCACATGCGCCAGGTTTCAGCGCAGGGAGCCAACGTAGCGTTGGGTGGGGTGCGTGGCCTCCGGACGGGCGGTACGCAGGCGCGCCAGCAGGCCCGGCCCGCCGCCCTCAGCCTTGGCCTCATCCTTTGCCACGGGCTCGTCTAGTTCCATCGCCGCGCGCAGACGACCACACAATTCGGTCAGCTCGGGGTTGCCGGTGTCCAAGGCCAGACGCACCACTTCGCGGGCGTATTCCTTATTGACCCGCATGTATTCCACATCGGTGATGCGGTTGCTGACCCGTCGCAACAGCAGATGGATCCGCCCGAGCAGACCGTAGATGACTGAATCGGATTCCATAAGAGCTCCTTGGGGTCGGTTTTCGGAGATGACGGCCTGCGGGCACGCATTTTGTCCTGTTGGCCAAGGTCCAGCCCTCGACAGGGAGCCGCGATGGCCCGGGCGTGGCGCCGCAGTGAAAGCGTAGAGCACACGCACAGCACCGGAGGCACGGCTTCCACGACATGACGACCGCCTGAAACGGCACCCTTACTCTACAGGCGAGTGTGCACATGCAGCAATTCCTGTGCCGACCCGGGACGCGGTGGAAGCGGGCAATCCAGCGCCTTGACGCCCAAAAATGGCCTGGAGGTGTCGGAGCAGGCACCAACAGAGGGCGCGTCGCCTTCATCTCCGGAAAGGGGCCGAGCAATCCAGCCCCTGGCCGAGAACGCATCGCCTCGCCACCGCGTCCGTTCCAGCCCCTTTCCCGACGCCCAGCCCGCCCATTGATCCAACGCAGACCTCGTGTCGGGGAGAAGCGTAGAGTCAGACTTGAGCCACCCCGAGGATCGGTTATGTGCTCCGTTGTCCTTCGCCTTCTCTTGCTGCTCTTCCTTTCAGGCTCGCTCCTTTGCAGCCAGGCCCGGGCGGGGCCATGGCGGGCAGACCATGACAACAGCAGGGGGTGGGCCTTCATGACGCCTGCTGAGCGGGTCGAGCATCAGCGACGCCTGCGCAGTTTCAGCAATTACGCCGAATGTCGCGCCTATCAACAGGAACATCACGCCGAAATGGAGCGCCGGGCCCGCAGCCAGGGGCGCGTATTGCAACCCGGAACCCACGCGCCCTGCGACCAACTGCGTGAACGAGGCGATCTGCAATGACCTGGCGGCGCGGGCTCGCACCGGCAATCTGCATTGCCCTTCCCGTAGCCAGCATGGCCTGGGCCTGGCCCGACGGGCTCCCGCCATGGCGCGGCGGGGCAATCCTGAGTGCCTGGGCAGGAACGGGGCTACTACTTGCCAGCCTGATCCTGGCGGTTCGCACGCCCGGCGTCGCGAACCGCCTTGGCGGCGTCGCCACCCTCGACCGCTGGCACCACCTATCGGGAAGCCTTGCCTACCTGCTCCTGCTGATCCACCCCCTGGCGCTGGCAATCAACGGCCTGGATGAATCGCCCCTGGTGGCCTGGCAGACTCTCTCGCCGACAGACCAGACGTGGCCGGAGTGGCTGGGCTGGCTTGCCCTGCTGTTATTGATGGCGGGGCTGGCAGGCAGCTTTGGCCCTCGCCTGGACTATCGTCCGTGGCGGGCGCTGCATTGGCTTTTGGTTGGCGGGGTGTTGCTGGGGCTCGCCCATATCTACGCCCTGCTCGGCAACACCATGCCCGTGATGCTGGTCATCGGCGCCAGCATCCTGACCTTGGGGTGGCGCCTGATCATCAGTGACCTGGGCTGGCAGGCGATCCCCTATCGGGTAGAGTCCATCAGCCACTGCGCGGATCGGAGCATCGAACTGACCCTCGCGCCCTGTGCCCGCAGGCTGTCGGCCCGGCCCGGCCAGTTTGTGCTGGCCGCTTTCGGCGATGGTCCCCACTTCCAGGCCTGCGGCGAATTCCACCCCTTTACGCTGAGCGCCATCGAGGATCGCGGCCGGCTCAGGATTGCGATCAAGGCGCTGGGACGCTGTACCCGGCGCTTGCAGGCGCTGGAAGCGGGGGTTGTGGTGCGCCTCCAGGGGCCGTTCGGCGAGCCTGTGGTTCCCACAACCCAGCCGCGTCTGTGGATCGCTGGCGGCATTGGCATCACGCCCTTCATGGCCATCCTGCGCAACGAAACATGCGGCCCGCCGACGTGCCTGATCCACCTTTTTCGCAGCCCTTACGAGGCACCCTTCCTCGACGAGCTGGAGGCCCGCTCCGGACAACACGGCTTCGAATACCGCCCGGTCTCGACGGGCGAATGCATTCCCGATCTGGCGGCATTGCTCGACACCTTCACCGACCTGCCCATGCGGATTGTTCACCTCTGCGGGCCACCAGCGCTGATTGACAGCGCACACGCCGCACTCCTGGCCCGGGGGGTGGCCCCGGGCGCCATTCATTCCGATCGATTTGACTTCCGATGATGCGCAAACTTTACCTGTCCTCGACCGTCATGTTCTGGATCGCCGTTGCGGCGCTGTGGGGCACGGCGGACGCGCCGTCCAAACCTGCCATCGCCTCACCGCCCCCGGCAGAACAGCCGGCCCCGTCTGGCCGCTACACCACCAGGGATGTCGCCCGTCATGCCCTGCCCAAGGATTGCTGGATGATCATACGTGGCGAGGTCTATGACCTGAGCAGCTACATCCCCGACCATCCGGCCGATCCCGCAGTCATGCTTCCCTGGTGCGGACGGGAGGCCAGCGAGGCCTATCGCACCAAGGGCACCGGTCGCGCGCATTCGGCCTACGCCGACCGGCAACTGGCTCGATACCGTATCGGCACGCTGAAGGCCCCCTGACCGGCGCCAATCGGGATAGAGCCGACAACCCACTGGCATCCCCCATCGGGCGCAGCGGCAAAGAAAAAACCCGGCTTGCGCCGGGCTTCTCGACTTCGGTGCTGCATCCGGGCGACATCAGGCCGTTCTGGCCTTCGTCTCCCCGCTCACAAAGAAGCTGGCGATGTAGACCAGCAGACCGACCAGGAACATCACGCCGGCGCCTTCACGCAGCCAGTAGAAGATCGCCACCTGATCCTGGGCCGCCATGAAGGGAATGGGCGTGCTGCTGAAACGT
>JAEUNV010000416.1 GCA_016790385.1 Zoogloea sp. | reverse complement strand
GCGATGCGCTGGATGTGCAGCAGGTCGCCACTGGCGGCGAGGCGGCGCAGGCCCCACAGGCGTTCGCCGGTGGCCAGGCCGGCTTCGGCAAGGGCGATGGCGCAGGCCACGACGAGGGCCAGCAGGGCCGGGGTGAGCAGCCAGGTGACAGCCTGGTGGAGCCAGGCGAGGGTGAGCAGGTCGTTCATGGTGGGATCAGGTGGGGGTGGAGGTTGGAGGGGCGCGGCGGCTCCAGGCGAGGCCGAGGAGGAAGAGCAGCGGGGCAAGGGTGAGCAGGGCCACGGGCGGGGTGGGCCGGGTGGCGGGCGGTGCTGGCCGGGTATGGAGTTCGTAATGGCGCTCGGCTGGCGCCTGGAGTTCGGCGGCGGCCGGTGGTGGTGGCGCCGCCGCTTCACCACGGGGTGTCGGCGCATCGTGGCGGGCGCCCGGCTGCCGGGGCGCTGCGACCATGGAGGTGGGGTGTGCGATGGGGGCCGGCGCCAGTCCTTCACCCCTGGCCCGGGCCAGGGCCACTCCGAGTGCATCGGCGTCGGCTGCGTCGATGCGCGGCTTGAGCCAGTTCCACATCGGATGGTTGGGGGCGGTGTGGCCGCTGCCGGGCAGGCCGTTCTTCGCCACCAGGCGGGCCAGTTCCCCGCCCATCTGCTTCAGGGTGGCGTCATCGGCCTGCCAGAAGCCTTTTTCGGCGGCGACCATGAAGATGGCCAGCATCTGTGCCTTGACGTGAGCATTGTGTCCCTGGGCAAGAAACCGCGGCAGCCCCAGCTTGTGCTTGTCGTCGAACCAGGTTTCCTTGACCTCGTCCCAGGCCCATTGCCGGATCAGGTCGGGGCGGGTGACCTGCCAGCCCCACAGGTTTTCCAGAAATTCCTGGCCCATGGTGCGGGCACCGGCGTAGCCATGCTTCATCAGGGGTTTGAGCCATTCCGGGTTGAGGTAGCGGCCGCGCAGCTCGGACAGCAGGGCGGTGGTGAGGGGTTCGACGGCCGGGTGGGCCGGGTCGGCGTGTTGCAGGATCAGGCCTTCCGGGCGGCGCCCGGTGAGGGTCTCGATGCCCACCGACATGCCGCCCAGGTAGTCGAAGGCATCGTTGTTGTCGAGCAGGCCGTAAAGGTTGCTGGCGCGGCCGTGATAGCTGCGGGCCACGCCGGAGAGAGCAGTCTCGAAGGCCTGGTGGGCGGCATCGCCGCTGGCGTCGAGGCCGTAGGCGTGGCCCATGCGGTTGAGGTAGACGCGGCCCAGTTCTTCCCGCTCGCGCCAGGCGCCGGAGCGTTCGGCCAGACGGTTGACACCGGCGCTGTAGGCACCCGGGGCGTCACCGAAGATGCGCAGGGCGGCGCTGCGGCCAGCTTCGGCGATGCCCGGGCCGGTCTGGCTGAGCTGCCGGGTGCGGGCCAGCCAGCGGGCGGCGGCGATGTTATCGGTGAGAGGCTGTTGGCCGCGGAGCGTGTTGCCGCCCAGGGGCGCAAGGGCAGCATCGAGGGCCGCACCCAGCTCCGGGTGGCGTTCGGCGATCAGGCCGGCGGAGGCGGCGAGGGCCAGGCGGCCGGCCCGGTCGATCTGGTTGAGCAGATTGGGGTAGAGATCGCGGAACAGGCCGGAGGTAGTGACGATCACATCGCGTCGGGGGGTGTCGGCCA
>JAEUNV010000408.1 GCA_016790385.1 Zoogloea sp. | reverse complement strand
CGCGGCCCGACCCGGTCCGCGGCGAGGGCGTGGCAGCCGCCGCAGCGCGCCTCATAGAGGGCGCGGCCCGGGTCGGCGTCATCGGCCGCCCCGGCAGGTGCCGCAAGCACCGCCAGGCCGGCCAGGGCCAGGCACAGTGCGGGCTTCATGCGCCGAAGCTCAGCGGCTTGGCCGGAAGCATGCGACCCAGCGCGGACGACAAGGCCGTCCAGTGCATGGTTTCGTCGGCGGCGAGGCGCCCGGCCACCTGGGCCAGCGCCGCGTCCTTGAAGGACGGGATCACCCCAAGATAGGCATTGGCGGCGCCGAGTTCGAGCCGTGTGGCCAGGGCCAGCACATCGGCCTGACTTTTCAGCGTGCCGGCATTGAGGGCCTTGGCGTAGTCGTCGAGGGATTTTTCCATCACCGGCTTGCCGCCCATCTTCTCGATGGTGGCAATGAGCGCGTCCCGGTGCCCCTTGTGATGGGACTGGAACAGCACGGCCACGTCGAGCACCGGCTTCTGCAAGAGGCCACTGCCCGCGCCGAGCTGGTAGGCGTTGATGGCCTCGTGTTCGAGGCCCAGGGCCACGTTGAGGATGTCCACATCCTTGCCCATGTCGCCTGGGGCGGCTGAGGCCAGATCGGGGCGCCCGGCAAGCAGGGCGATGGCGGCAACCGAGAGGGTGGCCTTGCCGGAGGTGGACAGGAAGTTGCGGCGGGTGGGAAGGGTATTGGCGGACATGGTCTGACTCCTTGACGAGGGGATGGGAACGGGTGCTTCAACCCCTCTACGCAGCCCATACCGGCCTGGATGCACGGCCTGAAGCACCGCGGGCCGGGTGCCACGTCAGAAGACGCAGTCACCCGGCCCGCAGGGCGCGGACACCCCCCTCAGGCGGCCGGCCGGCTCGACGAACGCACGAAAAGCAGGCTGCCCACGTCGCTGCTTAAGGGCGGCTGCCGCACTCCATCAGGGGCGAGCTGGTAATCGCCGGCGCGCAGCAACCTGTCACCCGCAAAAGCTTCGCCTTCGATCACCAGGCATTCCCTGTCGAGGGGCGGATCGCGGAAGTCGGCATGGGCGCCCGGGGCGAGGCTGAGCAGGAGGGAGCGCTCGTGCCCGTCGTCATGCAGCAGCTTCAGGCGGACACCGGGCTGGCGTTCAGTCCATTCTCCCTCGTCGCGGTGCACCGTGAGGGGCACCTGACCGCGACCGGGGAGCAGGGCGCTGATCACGTCCCTGGCGACCTCCATACCATGGCCGATGGGCGTGCCGCGCAGGTAGAGCAGGGCCCCGCGAGCCGAACGCACGATACCGTGGCGACTGCCGGAACGGGCCAGGTGATAGTCGCCGACCCCCACGGTGATATCCCCCAACTGGGCCTCACCGCGGAGCACCACGCATTCCTCGTCTTCATGATGACGATGGAAGGGGATCGCCGCGCCGGGTTGCAGTTCGAGCAGCACCGAGCGGGCGTCGCCACTCAGGCGCTTGACGCGAACGCCGGGCACCAGACGGCCCCACTCGCCCTCCTCAAGGCGCACATGGATGAAGTCGGCACCGGCAGTGCGGCTGGCGCGGATACGGGTGAGCAGACGCTGCTTCACGGCATCAGCCCGATCGGGGGACAAGGGGACGGGCGTAATGGCTTCGAGCAGATGGTCGTGCACATCACCCCCGCCGGCCGGATCGTCGGGATCAAGCATGTGTTTGTTGTTCATCATCACGCAGTGCTCCTGTCGATATGCGCGGTCAGCGTTGCACGCAGACTCAGCAGCGCACGCCGGACGTGGGATTTGACGGTTCCGAGGGGCAGGCCTGCATGCTGGGCGACTTCCTCGTGGGTAAGGCCGCGGAAAAAGACCAGAGCCACCAGCTGACGCGGTATGGGATCAAGGGCCGCCAGGGCGGCGTGCACGAGGCTGCTGTCCTGGCAGGCGGCGAGAAGATCGGGCGGGTCGCCACCGGCATGGGGTTCGAACTCCAGCAGCGTATGCGGTTCGGGATGACAAACGGCCGGGTCGGCGCGACGCAGATGGTCCAGCGCACGGCTGCGCGCAATGGTCAGTATCCACGCCAACGGCCGACCGCGGGCCGGATCGTAGCGCAGTGCCTGACGCCATACCTGGAAGAAGACATCCTCCACCACCTCTTCGGCAGCCACGGTATCCCGGACGATGCGCAGGACGATGCCATTCACCCGACCACAGGTGGCGTCGTAGAGGTCGGCCAGGGCAAGCTCGTCGCCACCGCCGATGCGTTTCAGACAAGCCTCCAGTTCAAGATCATCCGGCGCAGCCCATTCTTCTCGCCGGGGCACACCCGTTTCTCCCTCATCAAGGGGGCCGGGCGGCCGGGCGGTGCCAGGCGGGATCACCGGCAGCAGCTCCTCGGTCATGGACATCGCTCCTTGCAGTGACAGGCGTCAGAGGCCATTTGGGACAACTCCGGGAGTGGATCGGGGCGCTGCGCGCAGACCAGCATGAACGGCAGCGTGTTCCCCCATTACGCACACGGCGCGTTGGCGGATGCAGGACCGGCCATGGCGGGCGGGCAAGCCCGTGTGCATCCGGATTGCCACACCCCGCGTAGTTGGGGTGCGGCGGACCCGGTGAGGAATGCGCCGCCCAATTCAAGACTTCGGGAGGTAGATTGCCATGCACGTTATCAAGAAACTGACCCTCATGCTTGCCTGGGGGGCCGCATTGCCCGCCCTCGCCGGCAGCGACAAGCTGTTGCTCACGGGCGGCGTCACCCAGTTGGAAGGCTCGGCCGGCGGGGGGCTGACGCCGTGGGCGGTGATCGCCGGTTACGGCACCCGCGACCAGATCGGCGCCAGCGCCTTCTACACCGGCGTGTGGTCCCAGGACTACGGGCTGGCCACGGGCGGCGTCGCCGTGGGCCTGTGGGATCGCCTCGAATTGTCCTACGCCCGCCAGCGCTTCAACACCCGCGAGGTGGGCGGCGCACTCGGGCTGGGGAACGGATTCGCCTTCAATCAGGACGTCTTCGGGGTCAAGCTGCGGGTGCTCGGCAATGCCGTGCTGGACCAGGACAGCTGGCTGCCCCAGATCGCCATCGGCGTGCAGCACAAGCGCAATGACCAGGGGGCGGTGTTGCGGGCCATTGGTGCCAAGGACGATCACGGTACGGATTTCTATGTCAGCGCCACCAAGCTTTTCCTCGCCCAGAGCGTGCTTGCCAACGTGACTCTCCGCCAGACCAAGGCCAACCAGCTCGGGATTCTGGGTTTCGGCGGCGACAAGCGCGATGGCTATTCCACCCAGTTCGAGAC
>JAEUNV010000391.1 GCA_016790385.1 Zoogloea sp. | reverse complement strand
CTGCCTCGCGTCAATGCCCGAAGGGGCAACCACGCCAAGGCCGGTTACGGCTACGCGGTGGGTGCCCATGGGTCAGGCCTGCTTGGCTTTCTGCGCCTCGATGACGAATTCGTCGACGATGCTGACGAGCTCCCCGATATTTTTCGGTGAGCGCACATCCCGCTCGAAAACCACGTTGTACTTCTCTTCGCATTCAAAGATCAGTTCGACCAGCATCAGGGAGTCGATCTGGAGCTCTTCCAGTGTCGCCTCCGGTTGGATTCTCGCGGCGTCGATCTCAAGACGATCAACGAGGAATTCACGGATGACGGTCAGAGTGTCCATGGCTGATAGTGGTTTCGGGATGAAGATGGGTCTCCCGGGGCAAGCGGGCCGGGGGGCTGATTTGACCCCGATTTTATCATGGATGCCCTGGAGTCAAGCCGCACATGCTCCGCGGGCGGAGGTGCTCGTGTGTGATGCCGATGGGATTGGTGCCGTGGCCGCCGATCCCGGCGGTTTGTGTGGCGCTAGAAGTAGTGCTGCCAGCCGAGGGTCACGCGGCGCTCGGACCTCTCCGCGTCGGGCAGTTCGATCCGTGACCACTCGTACCCGGCGACGAGGTTGTCGCGGTGGCCGAGGCGGGTGCGCAGATGGGCGCGGGCGGCGCTGCGGTCGAGGCGTCGGTCGTTGAACCACTGGCGGCCGGCTTCGAGCTGGAGGCGGCTGCCTGCACCCACGTCCCACAGCAGACCGGCCAGGGGGCCGCTGCCGATGGCCCAGTGTTTTTGCAGGTCGCCGTGGCCAAGTAGCTGGTTCTCGAGGAAGACGTAGCCGAGCAGGCCCCCCCACTCCCAGGCTGCGCCAGGGCCGCCGGCCACCATGGGGCTGGTGGCGCGGCTGGCGCCCAGGACGCGCTCCCAGCCGAAGCGGACTTTCCAGGACAGGGGCTGGGTCCAGCTCAGCCGGGGCGCGACGGAGACGATGTCCACCGGCAGGAAGCGGTCGAGCCGCCAGCCTCGTCCTTCCCGTTGGCTCGCCCCCAGGTCGAGGAAGCGTATCTGGGCACCCCGGGCGTAGCCGGTTTCGGGATCGAGGAGGTCGTGGTAAGCCGGGCGCAGGTCGAGGAACAGGGCGTTGGCGCCGTCCACCCGGCCGGCGGCCAGGCCGAAGCGACCGGAGGCGTGGCCGTTCTCGGGACGAGGTGGCGCCGGGACGGTGCCGGTGTCGATGGTCGGCAGCGGGCTGCGGGCGATCTGGATGGCTTTCAGGCGGGCCAGGGCGTCGTCCTGCTCGAGCTTGCCCGCATGCCCACGAAAGGACACCAGGCGGTCGGCAAACTCGAGCTGTTCGATGGCCCGCGTGTTGGTGCCCAGGCTTTGCGGGGGGCGCCTGCCGTCGGCCACGGCGATGGCCGCATCCAGGCTGGCCGGGTCGAGGCGCTTGGCGCGGTGGGCCAGCTCGGTGCCGGTGGAGGGGCGGAAGCGGATGTCGGTGACCAGATCTGGCATGGCCACCACGCCCTTCACGGTATCCACGGGAATGGCGGTCCAGTAGAACTGCTTTGCCACCCGCAGACCCGGCCGGGCCACGTCGAGGAGGCGCAGGATCATGTAGGAGCAGTTCTCGTCGAAGAACCAGTAGTCGAAGCGGGTGGCACCGATCTCCCATGCATGGCGCAGCAGCTGGCGGGTTTCGGCGGGGGTCAGGTTGAGCCGGTATTCCCACACGTCGCGGCTTTCCATGTCGCTGTACTCGCGCACCTTGGCGTAGTAGGGCGAACTGGAAAGTGTGCCGGGGTAGAGGCCGGTCAGGCCTTTCCGGGCAAAGGTGAAGCCGTCCGTGGCGTCGGCCTTGGCGGCGTAATTGATGGTGTAGGCGAGCAGGCGGGTGGCTTCGGTCTGCCCGGCGGCGTCGATGCGCAGCAGGGTGTGGCCGAACATGGACGCCGGGCTGTTCACGTAGGCAGAGGGAAAGACCAGGGTTACGCCGGCGGGGTTGATCTCGGCGGCCCATTTTTCCAGACGT
>JAEUNV010000367.1 GCA_016790385.1 Zoogloea sp. | reverse complement strand
GCGGGGCGCCCTGCCACCCATCGAACCCCTTGTTCCACACCCCTGGCGCCAGGCCTTGGCGCCACCAAGGGCATTTCCCGCCCCTCCTCTTGCGCAGCCGTATTGCGGCTTCCTCCGCGGAAGCCCTGTCTGAAATCGGCGATTGTCATCTCCCCGGAAGTGCACTTCACCTCCTGACCTGATTGCAGGCCCCCTTTTCCGGGCGGGAGGAAGTGGGCTCCTTTAGGCGGCCCACGCAAGATGCGAAACTCGACATTCGAAAACCGCAAAAACGACAATTTCAATACATATTTGTGAATTTTTCACTAAAGTTGGGCGCGCTGTTGCCGTTTTTCCGGCTGCGCTCTTGCCCCAGCACCCCCAGCTCCCGCTGCTCGGACGACGGCCAAGCGGCGTGCACAGACTGAAAAGTGCACGTACTGATTTCGGCAATACCATTCAGGAAAGAAACCGTCATGACCATCAGTCAACGCCTGCACGTCCTCGTCGCAGCAGCGCTTTTGGGGCTGCTCCTGCTTACAGGCATCAACTATGTGCAGATGAGCCAAGTTTATGAAAAAACGAACTTCAGCAACATCAACGTGGTGCCAAGCATTGAGGTCTTGAACAAGATCGTCAGCGAGTTCGGCCGTCTGCGAGTGCGCGTGTATCGGCATGCACTGGCAGCGCCGGAAGAGAAAGACGCCATCGAAAAAACCATCCTCGACTCCATGAGCAAGGTCGATGCGCATATGAAGCGATACGAACCCCTGGTCATCAATGCCGAGGATCAGCGGATCCTCGATGATGAGCGCAAGGCGTCCATAGCACTATACGAAGAGATCAAGGCCGCTCTGGCCATATCGCGGACCAATCGCTTTGAAGACACTCGGGCGGCGCTTGCCAAAGTCGCGCCCCATTCCGTGAAATTCATCGAGCACGTGGAAGCACACATGAAGTTCAACGAGGAACTGGGAAAATCCAGCGCCGAAGAGGCCGCGGCGGTCAAGGACAAGGCCACCTGGGTGGGCATCGGCATCCTCATCATCGTCGCACTGGTCATGCTGGGATTGAGCCTTGGCACCACGCGGACGATTCGCCTTCGCATCGAAGAAGCCAATCAGATTGCCGCCCGCATCGCGTCTGGAGATCTGGCTACGGCGCCTGCCAAGAACGGATCGAAGGATGAGATCGGCACCCTGCTGAACTCGCTGGAAAGCATGCGGGTGGAACTGGCCAAGACCATTGGTGAAGTCGTCGCCAATTCGAACAACGTGGCCGCGTCCGCCGGCCAGCTTTCGAGCACGGCCCGGCAGGTTTCGGTCAGCAGCGAGCAGCAGTCCAGCGCCACGTCGGCTGCCGCCGCCGCGGTGGAGCAGCTCACCGTCAGCATCGATCACGTCGGGTCGAGCGCCGACGACGCCAGCACCCGCGCCACCGAAGCGGGCAATCAAGCGATCTCGAGTGGTAAAGGCGTGGACGCCGCCGCACAGCGGATCGGGCTTGTCGCCGAACAGGTCGAGAC
>JAEUNV010000342.1 GCA_016790385.1 Zoogloea sp. | reverse complement strand
GGTGGTGCCCAAGGGCGCGCCCATCTTTCGCTGGCAGGAGGAAGATTGCAGCCGCGACCAGGCCCTGGAGCAATGGCGCGCCCAGGGCGGTGCCTGCGTGGCCCCGCTGCTCACCGGCTGCGCCTTCGAGGTGGTGCTGCCTAACGCCTACTTTGCGGCCAGCCGCGAAGCCGACAAGGCCTCCCGCCCCTACTCCATCCAGGCCTCGGTGGCCTTCCTGAGCACCACCCTCGACACCCCGGCGGCGGGCGTGCGGGCCGTGGTGGCGCCCTTCTTCGAGCGCCAGGTGGAGGAGTTCCGCATCGGCTTCACCCTGAGCGGCCAGAGCGAGGTGGTGCACGGCGTGGTGTGGCCCCTGCTCGGCGCCGAGGACGAAAGCAGCGAAACGCTCGGCCAGATCGAGGCCACCCTGCGGGCCTGCGGCATCACCGACATCCTGATCCTCGACAACGAGTTTCCGATGGAATACTGCGACGACTGCGGCGCCCCCATGTACCCCTCCCCCGAGGGCGAGGCGGTGCACGCCGAACTGCCGGAAGAGCAGGC
Source organism: Zoogloea sp. (assembly GCA_016790385.1). GTDB lineage: Bacteria > Pseudomonadota > Gammaproteobacteria > Burkholderiales > Rhodocyclaceae > Zoogloea. The sequence continues at coordinate 7,374 of JAEUNV010000342.1, read as the reverse complement.
CGAGCAGATGCCCAAGCACCTGCACTGAGCACCCTTTCAACGCAAGCGGGCGGGGTCTGCCCTGCCCGCCTCACCTCAGCCCGGATGCCGAATGGCGCCCCCGACAGGAGAACCGTGATGCCCCGCAAGATCGAGAGAAGCGACGCCGAGTGGCGCGCCCTGCTGACGCCCGAGGAATACGCCGTGACCCGCCAGAAGGGCACCGAGCGTGCCTTCACCGGGCGCTACTGGGATTGTTCAGAGCCCGGCAAATACGTATGCACCTGCTGCGGCGCCGACCTGTTCTCGTCGGCCCACAAGTTTGACTCGGGCTGCGGCTGGCCCAGCTTTCATAGCGCCGCGGCCCCCGAGAACGTTGAGGAAGCCGAGGACCGCAGCCATTTCATGGTGCGCACCGAGGTGCTGTGCCGGGAATGCGGCGCCCATCTGGGCCACGTGTTTGAGGATGGGCCGGCCCCCACCGGGCTGCGCTATTGCATCAACTCGGTGTCGGTCAAGCTGCACAAGGACGAATGACTAGCGCCGCATGGCGGCGTAGGTTTTGGACATGAAATCGCGGCGGTAGAGCACCAGCACGATGAGCGTGGTCACCGCCGCGAAGGCCCAGGGCTGGACAAACCAGAACACCGCCGCCAGCCCGAAGTAATAGGCCCGGATGCCCCGATTGAACTCGTCACCGGCCAGCGAATTGACCCTCGCGAAGCGCTCGGCGTCCGCTTCGGTGCCCTCCCCGGGCAGGGGTGCCGCGCCGATCAGGATGGACAGCATGTTGAACTGGCGCAGCGCCCAGGTGAACTTGAAGTAGGCCACCACAAACACCAGGAGCAGCAGGATCAGCTTGACCTCCCACACCTCCCGCGACACATGGCGGGCAAAGGGCAGGTCCGACGCGGCATCGATGAGCTTGTCCATCGTCCCGAGCAAGGCCAGCAGGCCGGCGATCACGTAGATGGTGGTGTTGGCGTAGAAGGACACGTTCTGCATCAGGTTGCCGATCAGGGCCGCGTCGGCCACCCGCACCTCGCGCCGCAGCAGTTGCCGCCCCCATTCCTCACGAAACCAGTGACTGGCCCCGAGCAGACCGCGCATGGAACCGCCCGGGCCGTGCTCCACCACCCAGCCGTAACCAAACCAGCACATCAGGAACCAGCTGAGGGCAAGCCAATCCACCGCGGTGAAGGCGGTCAGCCAGATGCCCTGCATCAATCCGCCTCCAGCAGGAAATCGCGGATCGGCTCAATCTGTGCGGGGTCCATCAACATGGGCGCATGCCCCACCGCCGGCACTTCCAGCAGCCGCGCTCGCGGACCCCGTTCCCCCATCTGCACAGCCGTCTCGCGGAGCAGCAGGTCGGATTCGGCGCCCCGCACCACCAGGGTCGGGCAGGTAATGGCGTCATACACCGACCACAGATCCACGTCCGCCACCAGGGGTGACTTGCGGAAGGGCTCGGCAATCCCGGGGTCGTAGCGCATGACCCAGCCGCCTTCGACCTCGCGGATGGATGTCACGGTGAGATGCCGCCACTGGGCATCACTGAGCTGCCCGAAGGGCTCGCTGACCGCACGGATGTAGGCCTCGGCCGCCTCCACGCTCGGGAAGACCGGCGCCTGACCCACGTACTGGCCGATGCGCTGGATGGAATCCAGCGTCACCAGCGGCCCCACGTCGTTGAGCACCAGACGCCGAATGGGCGTATCGGGGAGGCAGGCCAGCAGCATGCCGATCAACCCACCCATGGAGGTGCCGACCCAATGCACGCTCTCCACATCCAGCCGGGCGATCAGGGTCACCATGTCGGCCACGTAAGTGGGTAGCTGGTAGTCATCCTTCACGGGCAGCCAGGCGCTGTGCCCGCGCCCCGCCACATCCGGACAGATCACCCGATAGTGCTGAGCCATGACCCGGGCCAGATCGTCAAAATCCCGGCCATTGCGGGTCAGGCCGTGCACGCACATGAGCACCCGGGGATTGGCCGGGTCACCCCATTCGGTGTAGGCGATGCGGTGCAGGCCATGGGGGCCGATGCACTGCACGGAGTGCTGACGCGGCGCAGCCGGTGGCACCGACGCGCCCGAAACGAGGTGATGGAGGTGGTCAAGTAGGCTCATGATCGAAGGCCGGGGTGGACTTGGGGCAAGGATAGCATCGTCACCCCAGGCCGCCGTCACTGCCCGTGCCAGTAGCGGGGGTGACGGGTCCGTTCGCCCTCGGGCTGCGGGTCGGCTGCCCCCAGGCTGAAGTGCACCGCACCGGCGGCATCGGTGCGCATCAGGCCGGCCCCGGTGGCGCTCCAGCGTGCCCACACCTCGGGGTTGGGGTGCCGGAAGCGGTTGCGGTAACCCACCGGAAAGATCACCCAGCGCGGCGCGGCAGCCGCAATGAAGGCGGGGGTGGAGGAGGTGCGGCTGCCATGGTGGGGCGCGACCAGCACATCGCTGGGCAAGGTGTCCGCGGCCCGGTGCAAGAGGCTTGCCTCGGACGCGGCTTCGATGTCGGACGTCAGCAGGAGGCGACGCCCGGCAGCCTCCACCCGCAGCACGCAGGCCAGATCGTTGCTCCGGGTTGCCGCCGAGCCGGCTTCGGGGTGCAGCATGGTGAAGCGCACCCCGTCCCATTCCCAGGCCTGCCCCGCCGTGCACGGCACATCGCGCGGGCCGGCGATCAGGCGAACCGGGTGGTTCTCGGGCAGCGAGCTGCGCACCCGATCCACGGCGATGCCCTCCAGCACGGCTTCGGCACCGCCAGCGTGGTCATTGTCCTGGTGGGTGACGACCAGGGCATGCAGACGACGCACACCGACCGCCCGCAGATAGGGCAGCAGGATGCGCTCGCCGCTGTTGGCGTCCGCCGAGAAGGCCGGACCGGTGTCGTAGATGAGGTCATGGGCCGCCGTCTGGACATGCACCGCGAGGCCCTGACCCACGTCCAGCACGGTGACCCGAGCCTCTCCGGCGGGCGGCCGCGGCGGCGTCCACAGCACCAGCGGCAGCAGCGTGGCAAGGCCGACCCAGCGGGCCGGCGTGCCCCTAGGCAACAGCGCCCACAGGCACCCCAGGGTCGCCACCGCCGCCAGCTCGGGGGGAGGTGCGGCCTGATGCCAGGCTGCCCATGGCAGATCACCGAGCCACTGCACCGGCAGCATGGTCAGGGCAAAGGCGGCGTGGGCCAGGTCGGCAAACATCTGCGCGGGAAATACGGCAAACAGCAGGGCCAGCGGCGTGACGAGGAAACTCACCAGGGGAATGGCGATGGCGTTGGCCAGGGGAGAAACCAGCGAGAACTGGTTGAACAACACCAGCAGGGCGGGAATCAGGCCAAGGGTAACCGCCCACTGGGTGCGGATCGCGGCGAGCAGCCTGCCCTCGCGGCCGACCCGCCCGCTGCCGACCAGGAACAACAGGGCCACGGCACCAAAAGACAACCAGAAGCCCGCCGCCGTGACCGCCCAGGGGTCGAGCACAAGCACCACCATCAGCGCCAAGGCGAGCACCCGGCTGGGTGCCGTTTCCAGGCGCAGCACCAGGGCAAGGGCCACGCAGCCGAGCATGTAGAGGGTGCGCTGGGCAGGCACGCCCCAGCCAGCGAGCAGGCAGTAGGCCAGGGCCGCGGCAAATCCGGCCACCACCGCCGCCTGCTGCGCGGGCCAGCGCAGGGCCAGAGCCGGCGTGCGGCGCCAGCCCCACCCCGTGAGAGCGGCGAACAGCGCCGCCACCATGGTGACATGCATGCCACTGATGGCCACGAGGTGGGAGATGCCGGTGCGAGCGAAGGTCTTCCATAGGTCCGGCGGGATCGAGCGCTGGTCACCCACGGCCAGCGCCACCAGCACGCCCCCATAAGGCGCATCGGGCAGCGCATCGCGAAAACGCTGCCGCACCGTTTCGCGGACACGCTCAATCGCATATGTCAGTCCGGGTGCCCGCGCGTCGATGCGCCGATTGCCCTCGGCCGGCCGGACGTAGCCGGTGGCCCGGATATCCTGCTGCAACAGCCAGCCTTCGTAGTCGAAGCCGTGGGGATTGACGTTGCCGTGGGGGCGCTTGAGGCGCACGGTGAGCGACCAGCGCTCGCCCGCGTGGATCGGGGGCAAGACATGCATCTCCTCGTCCCGGTAGCCGCGGTACCAGGCCAGGGAGATCGTCGCCGGCACCGGCGCCACGCTTTCCTCCACACGGAAGTTGAAGCGCACGCCCCGCTCGAAGTCCTGGGGCAGGGACGCCACCACGCCGCTCAGCACCACGTCGCGCCCCTCCCATTCGGTCGGCAGGGCGTCGGCAAGCCGGATGTCCGCACGCCAGGCCGAATAGCATCCACCGACAAGGACAGCCGCCATGAGCATGAGAACGCGATACCCCCACGCCGCCCCTTGCCCGGCACACCGACTCGCCCCCCATGCCAGCCCGCCAGCGGCACACGCAGCGGCAACCGCCGCCCACCGCGCCTCAACCGAAGGGAGCACGGCGAAAAACTGGCAGGCAAGAATGCCAAACGAAAATCCCAAAGACATAATCCGCATGGGCGGAATCTAGCCCGAGCGGCGCGAATCACCAAGGGCTTCGGCCTCGGTTAGAATCCGCGCAGGGGTGGCGACCGTCCGCCCTTCCCCCCAACACCCCATGCGCCGACTGCTGAAACGCTACCTGCCCGACCCCGCGTCGCTCGCCTCCAACCGTTGGCTCGCCCCGTTTGGGTCGACCCTGCTCCACCCCCGCCTGTGGCACCTCAACCGGCATTCCGCGGCCGGGGCCATTGCCATCGGCCTGTTCTGCGGCCTGATTCCCGGGCCGTTCCAGATGCTGGGTGCCGCGCTGGGCTGCATGCTGCTCCGGGTCAATCTGCCCCTGGCCCTGTTCACCACCCTCTACACCAACCCCTTCACCATCGTGCCCCTGTACATCCTGGCGTTCTCCATCGGAGAAGCACTGATGGGGCGGGGAGAAGCCGATTTCACGCCGCCACCGGAGTGGCCTGGGGGAGATGTGCTGGGTGGCCTGGCAGCGCTGGCGGACTGGATGGTCACGCTCGGGCGCCCCCTCGCACTGGGCCTGGTGGTGCTGGCTTCAAGCCTGGCGATTGGCGGCTACCTGCTGATCCGGATCGCCTGGCGGGCCCATTTGATCCACCAGTGGCGCAGGCGGCGGCAGCGCTGAGAATGTGGTGCCACAAATAAAACCGGACGCCTTGGCGTCCGGAAGCGGTAGAGGGGAAGATCCCGATCAGATGCGGAAGTGTGCAACCTCGGCACGCAGACGCTGGGCCAGCTCCTCCAGGTCGCGGGCCGTGCCGGCGGTTTCCCGCACCGCATGGGAATTCTGCTCGGCCATCTGGGCAATACGCTCCACGTTGCGGGCAATGTCGGTGCTGGCGGCACCTTGTTCGCGCAGTGCCGACGAGATGTCGGTTACGGCTCGCACCACCTGACTGGCGCCCTCGCGGATCTGATCCATGGAATGGCCTGCCTCACCCGCCAGGACCACCCCGCCCTGAACGCGGGTTACCCCATCCTGCATGGTCTCGACGGCGCGGCTGGTACCCTTCTGGATCGCCGCAACCATGCCGGTGATTTCGTCGGTGGCCTTGGCGGTACGCTCGGCCAGCTTGCGCACTTCGTCGGCGACCACGGCAAAGCCACGCCCGGTCTCACCTGCCCGGGCCGCCTCAATGGCCGCGTTGAGTGCCAGCAGATTGGTCTGATCGGCAATTTCCTTGATGGAATTGACAATGGTCGAGATCCGCGCCGATTGATCGCCCAGATCCTGAATTACCGCCGCGGATTCGCGTACCGATGCCGCAATGCGCTCCATCTCCACCACCGTGCGTGCCACCACGGCGCCGCCATCAGTGGATAGCCGGCCGGATTCGGCGGAGATGCCCTCGGCCGAAGACGCGCTGGAAGCGATCTCCTCAATCCCTACCGTCATCTCCTCGACCGCAGCGGCCATGTTCGACGCCGCTTCGCTTTGCTGATCGGATCCGCTCGAGACCATCGACGCGGAACTGGCCAGTGAAACAGCCGATCCCGCAACATCGTCGGCACCCGACTGCACCTTCGCGATCACATCGGTGAATGACTGGGCCATCATGTTGAACTGTTCAGCCACATGCTTCAGCTCATCCTGGGTCGACAAGTTGATGCGGCTGCGCAAGTTGCCGGCCGCGAGATCCCGGGCGCCGGCACTGAGCTCCTCCACCGACTGCATCACCGCGATGCAGAAACCCACAGACAGGTAAAGCAGGGCCAGAACGGACACCAGGGCGAGGCTCGCGGCCATTACGAACTCCCGCTTGATCTCGGCATAACGTGCGTCGAGCAGGGCATTGGCCTCCGGAATCAAGTGTTCATAAGTCTTGGCATACACCAACCCGATGGTCTTGGTGGCCATTTCGAAGAACTCCGCCGAGGGCATCGCCAGATCGTCCTTCAACACATGGTTCTGCAACTTATCGACGACGGCTGCCGACGAAGTATTGAAGTCCTTGACCAGGGTATCAAGGACAGAGCGTACTTTCGGATTGGCGATAGCAGCCCGTTCAAAGTTTTCGTTGAGATCGAGCACCGACATGTTGAGCTCACCCAGCTGGCTGCTGATGTCGTAGCGCCGCTGTTCGTCGATGGCCTTCGCCGCCAGGACACCTGTTCCCATGGCCCGCAATCGCCCCAGCCGTTCCGACACATCGGGTACGCGACGCAGAGCATTGTCGATGAGATAGTAGGAGTCGGCGGAGGGGTCCAAGGTCAGGTTGCCATCGTCGCCCAGATCATGAAGGGCGAGAATCGCGACGCGGATCATCGCGGAGTGGGCCAAGAGATTGTCCCTGGGCGCCATCTGCATGCCCCCACTGCGCAGGGCCTCCCATTTGCTCTGCACATCGGCCCAGCGGCGAGCGGCTGTGGGCGCAAAATCCGCTGAGATGCCGGCGCTGGCCAGCTTCATGGCCTGCTCCAGATCCTCTGTATTCTTTTTCAGGCGGGGCCGTAGTTCGTCGTTGCCGTTGAGCACGCCAGAGGACAAGCCGCGGTGCTGCTGGGCGAGCTCAACCACTTTAAGTAATTGGGGCACGCGCTGCATGGCATCGCGCGCCTTCGACGTGAAATCCATGTTCGATTTCAGCGCCAAGGTCAGCTGACTGAGCAGAAACCCCACGACAATCAGGGCAATGACACCCAGCACGGCAAACTTTACGGGGTAGCGCATGCGATTCAGCATGCCAACAGCGGGGAGGAACAGGGTTTTCATCCGGGTCTCCGACAGGGGCTTGGTCGAGTGTGGGCGTGCTTCGTTCGACTCCCTATCGGCACAGACACCGATAAACTTTAAGGGCGGCGTGATGGCCGCCGCACTTACCTCGATGACGCAGAGATAGGCCGGG
>JAEUNV010000301.1 GCA_016790385.1 Zoogloea sp. | reverse complement strand
AGGCCTTTCTGGGCCGAAACCGGATAAACCTGGGATGGATCGACTTCAAGGGTATTGGCCACGCTCTCGACCTGCCCGGTGATCTCCCGCTCGATATCCTCCTCGCTGCGCAGGCCGTCCCACAGGCCGTCGATCTTGTTGAGGGCGACAATCCGCCCTCGTTGCCGACGCCCGGCATTGACGTGCTCCCGCCACACGGCCAGATCGCTCTGGGTGACGCCGGTGTCGGCGGCCAGGATGAAGAGCACGGCATGGGCGTTGGGCAGCAGGTTGAGGGTCAGCTCAGGTTCCGCACCGATGGCATTGAGGCCCGGCGTGTCGAGAATCACCAGGCCCTGTTCGAGCAGCGGGTGGGGGAACTGGATGATGGCGTGGCGCCAGCGCGGGATCTCCAGTTGGCCTTCCGCGTCGGGGCGGATACCGTGATCGCCGCTTGCATCGATGGGAAAGCCCAGTTCCTCCGCTTCGGTCTGGCTGGCCAGCCGGGTTTCGCCCACCTGGGCGAGCGCCTGCTGGAGGCTTTCGGCCGAACTGGTGTCGAGGGGGCGGATCTGCCATTCCTCGGGGTAGCGCTTCAGTTCAGTGATGCTTGCGTTGGTCTTGCGGCTTTCGATGGGCAGCAGGCGGATTTCCGGCTTGTCGCCGTCCTTCCATTGCAGCTCGGTCGGGCACATCGTGGTGCGCCCGGCGCTTGAAGGCAGGATGCGGTTGCCGTAGCCGGCGAAGAAGACGGCGTTGATGAGCTCTGACTTGCCCCGTGAAAACTCGGCGACAAAGGCGACGATCAGCTTGTCCTCTCGCAGTCGATCGAGGAGGTATTGCAGGCGCAGATCGGACTGGGCGTCACCGATCTCGTTCAGTTGCAGCCATTTGCGCAGTTCTCCGATGCCGGAGGCGACATTCCCCCGCCATTGGGTATAGGCGGAGAACTGTTCGGCAAGCATGTGTGCGTCCTTCACGGGATTCATTCCTGGATGGGAGCCGCTAAGCCGGCGGAAATCGTAAAGATGTTTAGCATAAACGGGAACGAGGCCGACCGAAACCGTTTCAACGTTGACAGCGGGGGCAGAAGAAGGTGGCCCGCTGGCCCATGATGCGTTTGCGGATGGGCGTGGCGCATTTCCGGCACGGCTCACCCGCACGTCCATACACAAAGTATTGTTGCTGGAAGTAGCCGGGGGCGCCGTTGCTGCTGACGAAGTCCCGTAGCGTGCTGCCGCCGGCGGCCAAAGCGTCCTGGAGCGTTTCGCGGATGCACGCGACCAGGCGCGTGCAGCGTCGTGGTCCCAGCTCGCCGATCGGTGTCGCGGGGTCGATGCCGGCCCTGAACAGGCTTTCGGAAGCGTAGATGTTGCCGATACCCACCACCTGATGTCCGTCCATCAGGAACAGTTTGGACGGCGTCTTGCGGCCGCGCCCGGCGCGATGCAGCCACGCGCCGTCAAAGTCGTCATTGAGGGGCTCGATGCCAAGCCCGGCAAGCAGCGGGTGCGGTGCCGGACCCTCCTGCCAGAGCACCAGCCCGAAGCGGCGTGGGTCGCGCAGGCGCAGGGCCGTGTCGCCGAAGAGGATGTCGAGGTGGTCATGTTTATCCGGCTCCGTGGTCACGGGCACGATGCGCAGGCTTCCCGACATCCCCAGATGAATCAGCAGGCTGCCGGTGGCGAAACGCAGCACCAGATACTTGGCGCGGCGCTCGACCGACCCCAATTCCAGGCCCCGGATCGTGGCGTCCAGATCGTCGGGTACG
>JAEUNV010000300.1 GCA_016790385.1 Zoogloea sp. | reverse complement strand
CAGAATGGCGTCCACGTCGGCAGGCTTGGAGAGGTACTGGGTGGCGCCCAGCTTGATGGCGTCAACGGTGGTGGCGATGCTGGCGTAGCCGGTCAGGACCAGGATGCGGCAGTCGGGATTGGCTGCCAGCAGGGGTTCGATCAGGCGCAGGCCCGAACTGCCGGCGATGTTGAGATCAAGGATCACGTATTCCGGTTCGTGTTGCCGGGCAAGTGCCAGGGCGGTCTCCGGCTCGTGGGCACCAAAGACGGTGAAGCCGCGCTGGGCGAGGGCACGAGTCAGCACACGATTGAAGGCCGGGTCGTCATCGACGACGAGAATGTGGGGGGCGTCCTGGGAGCTCATGGGCGAAGGGATACAAGGGGAAGGGTGAGGGTGGCGATGGTGCCGCCACCGGGGCGCGGGGAAAACACGACCTGGCCGCCGCAGCGCTCCACCGCCTCAAAGGCCAGCAACAGACCGATGCCCAGGCCATCCCCGCCGCTGTTGCCGTCGTCGGAATGCGTCGCTGCGGGGCGGAAATCGGCCGGGATGCCGGGGCCGCGGTCGAGAACGCTGACGACGATCCGCGCCTCGTCGACCTCGACCTCACACTCGACGCCACTGGGGCTGACGTCGGCGGCGTTGTTGATGATGTTGTGGATGGCCTGCTCAAGGGTGGTGTCCGCCACCAGGCGCGGTGCCGGCTCCGCGCAGTGGCAGCGCAAGCTGAGGGGGACATGGGGCCGCAGGCTGCGCCAGCGATCAATGATGCCGCGCAGCCAGACGTCGGTGGGCAGCGCTTCGCCGCCTTCGGCACGCAGGCTGCCGGCGCGCAGGGTCAGGTTGCTCAGGATGGCCTTGCAATGTCCAACCTGTTGGCGCAGAAGTTCGGCGTCGGCGCGGACTTCGTCATCCAGCCGCGGGTTGCGGACCAGTTCACCCGCCAGGATGGCCATGGTGCCCAGGGGCGTCCCCAGTTCGTGGGCGGCGCCGGCAGCCAGATTGCCGAGGGCCACGATGCGTTCGTTGCGCAGGCGGGCCTCGCGGGCTTCGGCCAGGGCCTGGTCGCGGCTGCGGATGGCGGCGGTCATGCGCACCACGTACCAGACGATGACGCCGGCGGAGAGGGCGAAAGTGAGCCACATGCCGGCCAGGTGCCAATGCACCGCCAGGCCGGAATCGTAGATGTCGAGCTGTTCGTTGAAGTCCCACAGGATTGAATAGGCCGCCACGGCCTCCGCCGCCACGGCCCAGGCGTAGGGTGGGGTGAGGGTTGCCGCACCGATGGCCACCAGGGGCAGGAGCAGGGAGATCAGGGGGTTGGTGGCGCCGCCGGTGAAATACAGAAAGACGCTCCACGCGCCCAGATCGATACTGATCTGGAGGAACAGCTCGGCCGGGTGCAGATCGCTCAGACGGCGGGCACGCAGCAGGGACACCACGTTGATGGCGATCAGGGCGGCCACCACCTGCAACAGTGGTCTCGCCGGCAAGGGGATGTCGAGCAGCCAGGGGACGGATACCACCACCACCAGCATGCTCGCGACGGACAGCCAGCGGAGGTTGAGCAGGCGCCGCAGGGCATCGGCGGGGTTGGAAGGGGTGACGGCGGCAAGCGGCAGGGGCATCGGGCGATTATCCCCGGAGCAAAGGTCAGGTGGGCCGGCGGGTATCGAGGCAGGCGCGTGCCCAGGCAAGACATCAGCCGGCCGCGGGACTTTAGCCTCCGGCGCACGAAGATGGAATGCGGTGGATTGTCGCAGCCTCGCAAGGGCTTACAGGCGCCGAATTTCCCCCTTGTCCACGTTGACCTTGTCGCCGGGGAGGACCTCAGGGTGGGTGTCTGTCCGGATGTCCCGGTCAATTCCGTCGTCAAAGCGCACGGTGATGGTCCATTCCCGTTCCGCGGCCATTTGCGAACCCATGCGGCTGCCGATCATTGAAGCCCCGATGCTGCCTGCCGTGGCCGCGACCGTGCGGCCGAAACCGCTGCCGATCTGCCCGCCGACCACCGCGCCGACGATGGCCCCGCCAATCGCCCCGACAATGCTTCCGGATGTGCTGCCGGACTCGGATTCGGCTATGGCCATGACCACGCCCGTACCGCTGGGCCCGCCGCGGGGGCCGCCACCCGTTGAGGCGCAGGCGCCGAGAACGACGACGAGTGACGCGAGGAGAAGGCCGCGGAGTGCCGTCCAGATGTGCTTGTCCATGGCTTACTCCGGGGTTGCGCCAAGGTAATACATGGCACCCAGCAGCGGGCCGGGCTTGCCGAAGCCGGCGAACCAGCGCTCGTACAGGCCGTCGATGGCCGGACTGCGGTAGATCGTGGAGATGGCGCGGTTGACTGCCACCCGGAAGGCCGCGTCCTGGCGCATCATCAGCGCGTAAGGCTCCATGGAAATGTCTTCATCCACCACCCCAAGGGCCTGGCGATCCCGTGCTTTGCGGCCCAGACCGATGAGAATCAGGCGGTCGTTGGCATAGGCGTCCACGCGGCCATCCTCGACGGCCCTCAGCCCGTCTTCTTCCGAGTCCACACTGAGCACTTCTGCCGTGATGCCGCGCTGGGTCAGGGCGCGGCGCAGATTGTCCTCACCAGTACTCCCCCGGGTGGCGGCAACCTTGCGCCCGGCCAGGTCGGCGACGCGCTTCACCCCGCCGCTGCTGCGCACCAGCAGGCCCGTGCCATCCACGAATATCAGGTTGGAAAAATCCACCTTTTCCATGCGTGACAGGGTCGCACTGGTGGTGCCGCATTCCAGGTCCACCCGCCCGCTGGTCACGGCCTCGATGCGGCTGGCGGAGGTGACCGCAACCCACTGGATGCGCAAGTCGGGCAGCGAGAGGTTGTGGCGCAGCAGGGTCACGACCTCCTGACACAGCTCCACCGAATAGCCCCAGGGCTGGGCGTTGTCGCCCGTGAACGAAAACGGCGCCGAGTCGGTTCGATAGCCCAGGCTGATCACGCCCGTTTCCTTGAGTTTGTGCAAGGTTCCCGGGCTGTCCGGGCTCTGGGCCATGGACAGCGAGGAGAGTGCCCACAGCAGCCCGGCTGCCAGGAGGCGGGTGCGGTGTCGACGGGAATTGGGGGAG
>JAEUNV010000278.1 GCA_016790385.1 Zoogloea sp. | reverse complement strand
CCGCTGATGGCCTTCTTGGCGCCGGCGTTGTCGGCCCCTTCGGCGGGCTTTTCATCCTTGCGTTTGAAGGTGGACGACCACTCCACGCGGCTGCCGCCCTTGGCGGCCTTGACCTTGAGGGTGGACACGTAGTCGCTCACCGGCAGCGGCGAGTCGATGATGCGGTATTTGAGGCTGCGGGTGGAGTCCTGGTGGCTGAGCAGTTCTTCGACCAGCTTGGCGCCGTCCTTGGTGGTCACGGTACGCACGGCGCCGCGCTTGTCCTTGACGCCCTTGTCGATAGTGGTGCTGCCCACGGCCGGATGCCAGGCCAGGCTGCCGAAGTCACGCACGGCCTCCCAGACCTTGGCCGGCGGCGCCGAGATGTCAATGTGTTCGGTGACCTTGAGGGGCTGGCGGGCGGCCAGGGCCGGGGTGGCCGCGGCGATGGCGAGGGTGGCGAAGAGGACAGCGGCTTTTGCGTTCATGGAGCTCTCTCAGGTGGGGGAAAAGGACTGGTGGAAAGGTAAGCGCGCTAAACCTCGATCAAGCCCGAGCGCACGGCGGCCATGGCCAGCTCGGCCATGTTCTGTACGCCCAGCTTTTGCTTGATGTGGTAGAGGTGCGTGCCAACGGTATTGGGGCTGAGGTGGAAGGTTTCGGCCACCTCAGCCACCGAGCGCCCCTGGGCCAGTTGCAGGAAGACGCTGAGTTCCTTGTCGGTGAGGGCTTCGGCGGGGTGCTCCGGGCGGTCGGCCCGGCGCAGGGCGGCGGCGATCTCCGGGTCGATGTAACGCTGGCCGGCGGCCACCAGGCCGACGGCCTTCAGGAGTTCGTCGGGGGGGCTGCGCTTGCACAGGTAGCCCGCTGCGCCGGCCTTGAGGGCGCGTTCGGCGATGATGGCGTCGGCGTGGGCCGAGGCGATCAGCACTTTCTGGCCGGGTTTGCGGGCGAGAATGCGTTCCAGCGCGGCGAGGCCACCGCAGCCCGGCATGGACAGATCCATCACCAGCACATCGGGGTCGAGCTCGGTCATCAGCAGCTGGGCTTTCTCGCCGCTGTCGGCTTCGGCCAGCACCCGAGCGCCGACGCCTTCCAGCAACAGGCGAAAGCCCATGCGAACGATGGCGTGGTCATCGGCCAGGACGAGCGTCAGGGAAGCGAGGGCTGAGGTCATGACAGGGGGCCTTCCGGCGTGGGATCGGAGTCGGCCAGGGCTGGCCGGGTGAGGGGCAGGCGAGCGCGGATGCGCGTACCGCCTCCGGGTGGGCTGCTGATGTCCAGGCTGCCGGCCAGGCTCACCACCCGTTCGCGCATGCCGGCGAGCCCGAAGCCGGCCTGCCCGGTGGCGGGCACAATGCCGCGGCCGTTGTCGCAGACCTCGATGGTCAGGGTGTCCCCCTCCCGCAGCAGGCGTACCCGTACACGGCTGGCCAAGGCGTGGCGGACGATGTTGGTGCACGATTCCTGGACGATGCGCAGGGTGGCCAGGGTGATGTCGTCGGGCAGGGGCTGGGGGCCGGCGAAGAGCTCTGTGGACAATTCAATGTCGCCATGGCGGTCGCTCCAGCTGGCAAGGTAGCTGCGCAGCGCATCGTCGAGGGTTTCCCGGGGGCCGCGACCGGGGGGGCGCAGGCGGCTCAGCAGGGCGCGCACATCACCCTGCATGCGCGAAGCCACATCCCGGATCACCTCGGCGCTCTGGCGGATCTGGGGGGTGTCGGTGCTGCGCTGGACGATGGCTCCGGCCAGGGCGGCCACGGCAGTGATACTTTGGCCGAGTTCGTCGTGGAGGTCCCGGGCGATGGCCAGGCGGTCGGCTTCGAGGCGTTCGGTGACGGCCCGGGCCACGGCCTGCTCATGGCTCAGGCGCACGTTTTCGCTGACGGCTTCGCTGAGGCGTCTTGCCATGCCGTTGAAGGCATCGCCAAGACGGGCCAGTTCGGCCGGGCCGTCGGTAGGCAGGCGGGTGTCGAAGTTGCCCTGGCCGGTGCGGTCGAGGGCGGCCATGACGTTCTCGAGGGGCCGCAGCGCGTGGTGGATGGCGAACCAGCTGCCGATGAAGAGCCCGGCCAGGGCCAGCAGGGCGCGGGTCATGGCGGCGCTGAGGTCGTCCCACAGATCCACCAGGGCGCGGGAGGGGTCCGGTTGCAGATGCAGGGTGAGGCTGCCGGCATGCAGGGTCATGGCCGGAATCCCCGGGTCCATCCAGCGGGTGAACCAGGCGGGGGCGTCACGACCGGCCTTGTAGGCCGAGGGGGGCGACACGTAGCGCAGGTGGCCGGCATCGTCGCGGGCTTCGAGCTGGTGGGCACGGATGCGGCCGACTGCGTTGAGGTGGGCGAGGAGGCGTGTTTCCGTCCAGGCCGGATCGCCGGAGGCGGTGCCCTGCGCCGACACGGCCAGCCATTGGGCGGCCACCCGGTGGGCGGCGGTGATTTCCTCGGCGATGGCGGTGCGGGCGTCACGCACCCACAGGCCAGCGCCCGCGATCACGAAAGCGGCCGCCAGGGCGGTAAGCACCAGACTGACCCGCAGCCGCAGGGACGGGCTCTTGGCTGGCCGCCGGGGTGTGTCGCCCGCTTTGGGATCGGAGGGAAGGGTGCCGGCCGCGGCGTTCATGCCGGTTTCTCCAGTTTGAACAGCACGGGCACGACGATCTGAAGCTCCCGGTTCTGCAAGGCTTCCGGCGGGCGGGGCAGGGGGCCGGCGCCCGAGACCAGTTGGACGGCGCTCTGGTCCAGAACCTCAAAACCGCTTGAGCGGACCACCTGGGCGGCCACGATGTTGCCCTTGCGGGCAATGGTCACGCGCACCTGCACCTCGCCCTCCCAGCCGCGCATGGCGGCCAGACGCGGATAGTTCTGCTGCCGCGCGAAAAGGCTGGAGAGGCTGCGCCCGTAGCGCTCCAGGAGCGCCGGGTCGAGGGTGTCTTCGGCGGCGTGGGCGGCAACCACCGGTTCCACCGGTGCCGCCCGCGCAGCGGCCGGGGCCGCGGCCTGGGGCGGGGTTTCAGTGGAGGCGGCCGGAGTTTGGGGGGCGGCGGGAGCCGACTCAATGCGTAGGGCTGGTGTGTTGACGGGCGCCTCGGCTGCCGGAAGGCTCAGCACGGGGGCCGGGCGTGGTTCGGGGCGGGCCACCCGGGGCGCGGCCTCGACGCGGGCGGGGCGCGCAGGTGCAGGGGTTTCCAGGCGTGGCGGCGGAAGGCTCGCCACTTTCTCCGTTACCGGAATTGCAATCGGGGCGGGCGCGGGGGCGGGGGCCGGTCGGCGCAGCACGATCTCCAGGGGCGGCGGCTCGGGGGGCGGCATCATGCTCCTGCCCTGTACCAGCAAGGCCAGGGCATGCACGCCGATCGACAGGCCAATCGCCACCCGCAGCGGGCCGGGCAGGGCAGCCGGGCGTGGCCAGGTGAGGTCGGAAGGCGGCAGAACGATGTTCATGGCTTGCGACGCTCCGCAGAAAGCGCACGCTGCTCATAGGCCGGGTAGAGCTGGCCGACGGAACGGCGATACTCAGCGTCGACCACGGCGAGGCCCCGGAATTCCGCGGGAATCGGCAGGGCCAGGACTTCGGTCATGTCGAGACCGTCCTCGGCGGCCTGCCGCAGGTTGCGGTCGAGCCAGGCGAGCCATGCCCGGGTCTGCCGGATCGGCGCGGTGTCGGTGGCCACCGGCCCATGGCCGGGCACGACGGTGGCGAAGGGGGCTTCGGCGAGCTGATCGAGGGCGGCCTGCCAAGCTTGCAGGTTGGCGTGGGGCGTGGTGGGCGCGCGTCCGTTGAAGACCAGGTCGCCGGCAAAGAGCACACCGGTGCTGCGGTCGAATATGACCAGGTCTGCGTCGGTGTGGCCGTCCAGGGCCATCAGTTCGAGGCGGTGATTGCCCATCGTCAGCGGCCCGGGCGCGAGTTGGCGTGCCGGTGCCACGGGCTCGGTGCCGGCCATCCAGTCACCGGCGAGGCGATACATGTTTTCGTTGAAGCTGCCGCCTTCGCTGTGAATGCCCTTGATGGTGGCGGGCAGGGCCGCCAGGGTCTCGATGGCAAAGGCCTGGTTGCCGAGGAAGTGGTCCGGGTGGTGGTGGGTGTTGAGCACCAGGCTCACCGGTCTGTCGGTGATGCGGGCAATTGCTCGCTTCAGTTGCTCGCCGTAGCTCCGGGACGGTCCGCTGTCGATCACCACCACGCCAGCACTGGTGACGATGAAGGCGGTATTGACGATGTTGCCACCGTTGGCAAAGCTGAAGTCCTCACTCCGCCCCACCAGTACCCAGGTGTCGTCGGCGATACGCACCGGGGCGAGGCCGTAGTCCCGGTCGGCGGCGGCAAGTACGAGCGTCCAGCCGAGGGCAAAGAGGGCGATGAGGGCACGGGTGGAGCGGCGCAGGCTACTCATTTTTCGATCACCGCCGCAATGGCGTTGCCGTTGTTGTCACGCCCACTCACCCGGTAAGCGGCCGTGGCGCGGGCGGCGGGCACGTCCACCGTGAACACCGGGTTTTCCGCAATCGGCTCGAATCCTTCGATATGCATCAAGGCCTTGCCCTTGTCGTCGGTGAGCTGCAGGTCTTGTAGAAAGAAGGCCGGAATGCCTGCGGCAAGGCCAGTGTCGATGGGATGAATGATGCGCAGGCGGATGCGCTCTCCCCCTTCCTTGCGCGGCCACACCCGGCTGCTCACTTCCCCGAGGCGTTTCTGCCATTCGGGCGACGCGCTCCCGGTGGAGGGCAGGGTGCAGCCGCCGCCCGCGGTGTTCACCCAGGTGCCACCCACATGCCAGTTGCCGTTGCCCGTCCGTACCGCGGCGCGCACCGGCGTGGATTGCTGAAGCTTGATCCGAAAACCCAGGCTGGGCTGCGCGCCGGTGGGTTCAAAGCGCACCACCCGCACGATGGGGTTGAAGTCGGCAAAGACGAGCACCTCGCGAACGTCCTGGAGGGCACTGGCGTCCACGCTCACCGGCACATTCATGGCGTTCTCCGCCGTCAGCGGGGCGGTCACCTTGACCTTGTCGTCGAAGACCACCCGCGCCGAGGCCGGAAACATCTCCTTGCGCATGTCGGCCCAGCGTGGAGATTCGAGGGGGTCCGCGCCGCGCTCGGCAGCGGCCACGCCGGTGCTGCACGTGCACGCCAAAAGCATGGCCAGAAGGGCGCTCTTGATCATTGTGTCTCCTGACGGCGACCTGCCGGTGGCGGTCTTCTCTGTATGGAGGGAGAGACGCTGCAAGACCTGTGCCACCGTTTGCCATGACCTGTATTGAACCCTTGCGGGCACTGCCGGCAAGGGTTTCGGTCCACTTGCGCGGGAGCTTCCGAGATCGCGCCGACAGTGTCCACATGCTCCAGGCGAGACATCTGTCGCGTTGTCCTGCTTCGGGGTGCTCCAGCTTGGAGCAGTTGGTGTGGAATGAAGCAGGAAGTGCACCGCATGTCGCGGAAGTGCTGCATTTTTCCCATTCCCACATCTTTTTGACCAGAGCCAACTTCCCGTTTTCTATCGGGAATTTTTCCCGGAGCGTTGATTTTCCAGGGCGCTCGCAGGGCTTTGGCACAGCTCTTGCGGAAGGGCAGTGCTGCGCGGTCCGGTCGGGCCGGGAGGTGGCTGTCCCGGAGCGCGCTTCAGTACCTTCTCAAAGGAGACATTCAATGATCCAAAGGAGCAAAACAATGAAAAAGCCGTTTGCGATGACCCTGATCGCGGCTGCCCTGATGGTTGCCGGTGCGGCCCACGCCAAGGAAGTGACGGACGCCGACATCCTTAACGATGCCAAGACCACCGGCGATGTCACCCATTTCGGCATGGGCCAGCAAGGTCAGCGCTACAGCCCGCTGGACAAGGTCAACGTCAAGACCGTCAAGAATCTGGTTCCGGTGTGGTCCTTCTCCTTCGGTGGCGAGAAGCAGCGTGGCCAGGAATCCCAGCCCTTGATCCACGACGGCAAGATGTTCGTGACGGCTTCCTACAGCCGCATCTACGCCCTCGACGCCAAGACCGGCAAGAAGCTCTGGAAGTACGAGCACCGTCTCCCCGA
>JAEUNV010000205.1 GCA_016790385.1 Zoogloea sp. | reverse complement strand
CAGCAATGTGGCCGGGCTGTTTGACGAGGACGCCCGGCGCCTGCCCGACGAAGACAGCCTGATCGTCCTCGACGGCATTGTCGGCGCCTACCCCAACGCCCTCTTCCACCTGGATGCCGTCGAACTGCCGCGCTTCGTCCGCGCCGTGGACACCCTTGCCAGCGACGACGACGTCCACCGCCTTCACCAGCGCTTTGCCGTGCGGCGCACCGATGCCCGCTTCTGGCGCATCAGCGACGCCGTGCTCGATCACTGGCAGTCGTCCGAACCGCGGCAAGCCGCCATCCTGGATTACAGCCGCCTGGAAAACCGCTGAGCGTGAACGGACACGGGGGCGGCCATGGCCGCCCCCGCATAAAACATGTCGCCCGGATCGGCGCCGCGGATCAGCCCGCGGGCCCCATCAGGGCAGGCAGAGCTTGCCCGTCACCGAAGCCGAAGTGCCGATGCTGTTGCCCAGCACGGTCAGGTTGCCCGTAACGTTGGCGTAAGCCCCCTTGCCGTCCGAACCCGAGATCAGGATCTGCTCCGTCACCGCGCCGGTGCTCATGGAGCCGTCTGCCGCCAGCTTCACCTGGGCCACGATCACATCATTGCTGTAAAGGGCCGTGCGGTACTTGCCATTACCGATGTAGACCACGCTGCGGGCGGTCTGGATGCTCTGCCGCGGCAGCGAGGTGGCCGCATCGATCACCGCGGCCGGCGTTGCCGTGGGGCCGCTCAGGCCCACCAGCGGTTCCGCGGTGACACCAGCAAAGCCAGTCGCCGCGGGAAAGCCAACCAAATTCAAGGCAACGCTGAAACACTGGTTCTGATAGGCCGGAACCTGGCTGCCCAGCGCATTGATCTGACAGGACGCATCGGGCAGCAGACGAACCGAACCCACCACCGGCACACAGGCCGCGCCAGCCAGCCCCGAAACCAGAGCCAGAACCAGGGGCGCAACAACTCGGGAAACACGACGTGCATTCATGGAAACACTCTCCTTGATGGAAACCGGGATCAAACATGCCCACGGCACGGCCAGCCACCGTTGCCCTTGGGCACTCTTCCGTCATGATGACGGTCGTATCCCCTTCGGCGGCCCCGCCCCCAAGCTCCAGTGTGACGTATTTCACGAATTCCGCCGAAGCCGTCCCGGAACGGAACCGCCCGACATACTGTCGGCACCCAAAAATGACGCTTATGTTCATATCGAATCAAGTGATTTGTGCAGTGCACCATAAATCACTAATGTAAAGTCCCAACATCGCGCCCGCCGGTTTCACGCTCTCGCCCAATGATCGTTCGCCCCCGCCCCACCATGCGGCAGCTCTTCTTCATCTGGAAGGGCTCCATCATTCCCCTGATCTTTCCCCAGGTCCTGTTTGTCACCATCGTCGCCACCCTGGTCACCCTGGCCGCTTCGCTGGCCGGCCCGCGCTTCCCCGACTTTGCCAGTGGGCCCTTCACCTTCCTGGGCATTTCCCTGTCGCTCTTTCTGGGCTTTCGCAACAACGCCTGCTACGACCGCTGGTGGGAAGCCCGCAAGCACTATGGCAACCTGCTGGTGGTGATGCGCTGCCTCGCCCGCGACAGCCAGATCCTCGACAGCGACGCCGAAGGCCGCCACCAGCGCCGTGAGCTTCTGCGTCTCGCCACCGCCTTCACCAAGGCGCTCACCGCCCGCCTGCGCGACCGCCCGGTCGGCGACGCCGTCGCCACCGAACTCACTGCCGCCGAACTCGCCGCCTGCACCGCCGCCCGCAACCCACCCGACCTCCTGCTGCGGAACATCACGAGGCTGCTGCTCGACGCGCGCCGCCCCGGGCGCCTCGATTCCGTCACCTATGCCAGCCTCGCCGAACACATCAATCAGCTCACGGCCATCCAGGGCGCCTGCGAACGCATCCGTCACACCGCCCTGCCCTTTGCCTACACCCTGCTGCTGCACCGCACCGCACACCTCTTCTGCATGCTGCTGCCATTCGGCGTGGTGCACGCCCTGGGCTATGCCACGCCCTTGCTGACCGCTCTGGTGGCCTATACCTTCTTCGGCCTCGACGCCCTCGGTGACGAGCTGGAAGAACCCTTTGGCACCGCCCAGAACGATCTTCCCCTGGACGCCATGACCCGCAACATCGAGATCGACCTGGCCGAATACCGGGGCCTGGACCCGGTGCCCGAGCCCTTGAAGCCGGTGGACTTCGTGCTCATGTAGGCCTGGCCGCGGGCGAACGCGTCATGTCGCGCGTCCGCCCCCATCGCCCAGGCTCAGGCCTTGCGCCCCGGCGAATGCAACCCGATACGGTTGCCCTCGCTGTCGGCAAACATGGCGATGCAACCGATCTCCGGCGACAGCTCGGTTCTGGGCATGAGCACGGTCGCGCCCGCTGCCACGGCACGGGCCAGGGGAACCGACAGATCGTCGCCACCATGGAGATAGATCACCACCCCGTGGTCACCGGGCTTGCCTTCCGGGCAGGCCAGCAACGCTCCGCCGGTGGCGGGTGCCTCGCACGGGAAGACCGCCATGTGCATGCCCTCCATCACCTCGGGTTTGAGCTCGACGGCAAAGGTGGCTTCGTAAAAGCGGCGGGCCCGATCCAGGTCGCGGACGGGAATTTCGAACCAGTTGATCAAGCGTTGCATGACTGACTCCTTCAGATAGTGGATGGAGTGGCCAGTCTGCCCCCTGCCTCCTGACAGCCTCCCGTCAGTAGGACCGACCTCCGGCCACTCCGGCAGCGCTATCCTGACAAGCCTGTGTCAGGAGCCCCCCCATGCGCCGAGCCGACCGCCTGTTCCAGATCGTCCTTCTCCTTGACCGGGGGCGGGCCGTCACCGCTCGCGAACTGGCCGAGGCCCTTCAGGTGTCCGAGCGCACCGTGTATCGCGACGTGGCCGACCTGTCCCGTTCGGGCGTGCCGATCAACGGCGAAGCCGGGGTGGGCTATCTGATGCGACCGGGCTATCGCCTGCCGCCGCTGATGTTCGATGCCGAGGAGCTGGCGGCCCTGGCCCTGGGCAGCCGGATGGTGCGCAGCTGGGCCGACCCGGCCCTTGGCCGTGCTGCCGAACGGGCCTTGCTGCGCATCGAATCCGTCCTGCCCAGGCGCCTGCGCCACGACCCCGCCCGGGACGCCCTGCTGGTGCCCGGCTTCCATGTGCCCGACGCCATGCGCGCCCCCATGAGCACCCTGCGCCAATGCATCTCCGGTCAGCGCCGCCTGCGCA
>JAEUNV010000179.1 GCA_016790385.1 Zoogloea sp. | reverse complement strand
GCCTTTGACGAGGCCACATCGCTGGCGCTGGATATCGTGCAAGCACTCACCCACGCCGACCAACTCGCCGCGGCCGGCGGCTTTGCCGGCGAGCTTGCCGAGCACACCCCGCCCACCCACCCCAATCGTGCGCCGCTGGTCGACATGGAAGCCAGGTCATTGATTGCCCTTGGCTTCACCGACCGCGGCCTGGCCTGCTACCGCCGACTCGTGGCTGATTTTGAAACCCGATGCCAGGCCGAACCCCAGCGCGCCGACTACCAGAGAGGCCTCTCCGTCTCATACAACAAGCTCGGCGACCTCATGAAAGCACTCGGAAACGGCGACGACGCTCAACGCTACTTCCTACAAGCGCTCAACATCGCCGAAAAACTCGCTCGCGCAGAACCCCAGCGCGCCGACTACCAGAGAGACCTCTCCGTCTCATACAACAAGCTCGGCGACCTCATGAAAGCACTCGGAAACGGCGACGACGCTCAACGCTACTACCTACAAGCGATCCTCATAGCACACCAAAAAACTCCCGACACAACTCCGCACACCGTCTCCCAGAGACACCACAGCGACTGAAACAACATGCCCGCCCCGAAGCTCTTCGGATTTGGAAACGGCGACGACGCTCAACGCTACTTCCTACAAGCGCTCAACATCTCCGAAAAACTCGCTCGCGCAGAACCCCAGCGCGCCGACTACCTGAGAGACCTCTCCGTCTCATACAACAAGCTCGGCGAACTCATGAACGCTCTCGGAAACGGCGACGACGCTCAACGCTACTTCCTGATGGACTTGGAAATCGCCGAAAAACTCGCTCGCGCAGAACCCCAGCGCGCCGACTACCAGAGAGACCTCTCCGTCTCATACAACAAGCTCGGCGACCTCATGAACGCACTCGGAAACGGCGACGACGCTCAACGCTACTTCCAACAAGCGCTCAACATCCGAACCACCCTTGCTCGCGCAGAACCCCAGCGCGCCGACTACCAGAGAGACCTGGTCATTTCCCTGATGCGCATGGCAGATATGGACACGCAACGGGCCGAGAACTACCTGGAACAGGCCTTGAGCATTCTTCCGGCCCTGAAGCGCTCGGGGCGCCAGGTGGCGCATCGGGACGAAATGATGGCCTGGCTGGAGGGGCGCCTGGCCGATGTACGGGCAGGGCGTGGCGCATAGACGCAGCTGCGTCTTAGCGTGTGAAGGACTCGGGACGGGCGCCAGGGGTTGGCGCCGGGACGCGCGGCCGTATAAGGGGCACAGAAGCGGGTCTGGCATCCCGGACAGAAGCTGAAACGCATGGGGGCGGCCGCCCCCCTCAACGCACCAATGGATAGAACAACTGCTCGTTGCCGATCTTGTAGGCGGAAATGGCGCGACGCCCTTCGGCGGAAGTGATCCAGTCGATGAACTTCTCGCCGGCGGCCTTCTTGACGTGGGGATGCCGGGCCGGGTTCACCAGGATCACGCCGTAGGGGTTGTAGAGCTTGGGGTCGCCGGCATAGAGGATGGCCAGATCCTGGCGGTTCTTGAAGCTGGCCCAGGTGCCCCGGTCGGCGAGGGTGTAGGCACCCATGCCGGCGGCCATATTGAGGGTCGGGCCCATGCCGGAGCCCGCCTCCTTGTACCAACCCTGCCCCTTCGGCTCGACGCCGGCCGCGCTCCAGAAGCGCAGTTCGGCGGCATGGGTACCGCTGCGGTCGCCCCGGGACACCCAGGCAGTGCCCTTGCGGGCGATGCGGCCGAAGGCATCCACGGCATCCTTGGCGGCCTTCACCCCGGCGGCGTCGGCTGCCGGCCCCACCAGCACGAAATCGTTGTACATCACGTCCCGGCGGCCTACACCGTAGCCTTCGGCGACAAACTTGTCCTCGGCCGCCCGGTCATGAACCAGCAGCACGTCGGCGTCGCCCCGCCGCCCCACGTCGAGGGCCTGGCCGGTGCCCAGGGCCACCACCTTGACGGCGATGCCGCTGTCCTTCTCGAAGATGGGGAGGATGAAGTTGAACAGGCCGGACTGCTCGGTGGAGGTGGTGGAGGCCAGCACGATGGTCTCGCCGGCCTGGGCGGCCGAGGCCAGGGCCGCAAGGCTGAGGGCTGCGGATTTGAGGAATTTCAGAAGGCCATGCGCCACGGTAGTTCTCCCTGAATGTAAAGCCGCGCGGCGGCCGAGGCCGGGCGGGCAAAAAAACGCTGCACGGGTGCGTGCTCGCACACCCGGCCGGCGTCGATGAAGACCACATCGTCGGCGAGGCGCATCGCCTGGCCGAGGTTGTGGGTGGTCATGAGGATGCGCGTGCCCTCGGTACGGATCTCGCGCACGATGCGCTCGATGGCGTCCACCGACGAGGGGTCAAGGCTGGCGGTGGGCTCGTCGAGGAGCAGCAGGCGCGGCCGGGTGATCCAGGCCCGGGCCAGGGCCAGGCGCTGGCGCTCACCACCGGAGAGGCCCCGGGCGCTGTCGCCGGCCCGGTGGGCCAGCCCCACCCGCTCCAGCACCGCCTGCGCCCGCGCCCGCCGTTCGGCAGCGGCGACGCCCAGGGGGCGCAGGGCCAGTTCCACGTTGGCCTGCACGGAGTCGCGAAACATCTTTGGCTGCTGGAAAACCATGGTCACACCAAACGCCGGGCGCGGCCCGCCCCCCCAGTCCAAGTGCCCCGCATCGGGCTGGAGCAGGCCACACACGCTGCGCAGAAACACGCTCTTGCCGGCGCCATTGGGGCCGAGCAGGATGGTGATGCCCTCGCCGTCCAGCTCCAGGCTGAAGCCATCGAGCACGGCCCTGCCGCCGGCATGCCAGCGCAGATCATGAATGCGCAGGGGAAACATGGGTGCGGCGACGGGGGCGACCATGCTCAGGCGTAGCGACGCATAGCCCACAGACGCAGCCCGTAGGCCAGCCCGTTGAGCAGCAGAATGACCGCCAGGAGCACCAGGCCCAGGGCCACGGCGAGGGGCAGGTCGCCCTTGCTGGTTTCCAGGGCAATGGCAGTGGTCATGGTGCGGGTGGCGTGGTCGATGTTGCCGCCAACAATCATCACCGCGCCCACCTCCGACATGGCGCGGCCAAGACCGGCCAGTACGGCCACCATCAGGGAATAGCGGCAGTCGTGCAGCAGCACCCGCACGCTGTCGAACCATCTGAAGCGCATGGCGGTGAGTTCCTCTTCGTACTCGCGCCAGGCGTCCTCCACCGTCTGGCGGGCGATGGCGGCCATCAGCGGCACCACCAGCAGGGTCTGGGCGATCACCATGGCGCTGGGCGAATAGAGCAGGCCCAGATCACCCAAGGGTCCGGAGCGGGACAAGACCAGATACACCAGCACACCAACCACCACCGAGGGCAAGCCCATGCAGCCGTTGAGGAATACCACCCACAGCTGCCGGCCGGGAAAACGCCCCACACCCAGGCAGGCCCCCAGGGGCAGACCCACCAGGGTGCCGAGGCACACCGCCAGCCCGCTCACTTGTAGAGAAAGGAGGACGATTTCCGCCACCCGATGATCGAAGCCGGTCAGCAAGCCAAGGGCTTCGGAAAAAGCGTAGGTCAATCCGTTCATCGGAAAAGGGTTCAGGCGTGCTTCGGGGAGGTGCGTCTACGGGGGCTCACCCGCCGCCACGTTGCATTGCCAGGTCGATGCGTGCAAGCAAGGTTTGTCTTGCCGCGCGGGTGCCGCCGATGAAGCGCAGGCGTGCATGCAGCACCGGAATGCGGAACTGACCCAGCCGCCGCTCGGGCTGCTCGGTCAATTCCACTTCCAGCACCGTGCCTGGATCGTCCACACGCAGCACACCGGGCTGCGGGCAGCTCACGGCGCCAGCCACCGCAAGGCGCAGGCCGCGCTCGAACTCTGCCGCGGTGGCGCCGATCTCGCGCACGATCCCTTCCGGTGCGCACACGTCCTCCCGCACGCCCACGTTTCAGCCCCCCGCGATGGGCGGCCAGATGGCGAGTTCGTCCCCGTCCTTCAGCACATGGGTGTTGCGGACAGCCGGCGCGATGTAATGGCCATTCACCAGCACCAGATGGGCACTCTTCTCGGGCACCCGGTAGTGCGCGATCAGATCGCCCACCGTGGTGCCCTCCGCCACATCGATGTCGACGATATTGCCGCGTCGCTCGGCCGGCAACAGATCGGCGAGCGACGCGAAGAGCTTGAAAACCACCCTCATGCGAAGGCTGCCACCGGATGATGGCGGGCTGTTGAATCGGGCTGCGTGGCCGCCAGATAAGCCTCGAAGAAGCGCTGGGGTGCTTCAAGCAAGGTCGCCTTCCAGGGGCCCAGTGCGTACTTGCCCTGAATGAGGCCGCGCAGGGCGCCCACATGCTGGGTCATGCCGATGGAGGTGGCGCCGATCAATACATCGCCCTTGAATTGCAGGCTGAGATAGCGATAGGCGGCTTCATCCACCTGCTCGACGCCATCCTCACCCGGCTCCCCCCACCACTGACCGAAGGAGGTGGAGATGAGTCCGAGGGTGTCGAGCACGTTGATCGCCAGCACCCCGGGGAGGTTGGCGTGCCCGCCCGCCATGTTGATCGCCGCGATCCGCGCCTGATCGGCCGCGTTGGGCTGAATGGCGGAGACAAGGTGGGCACCGGTGAACAGATCCGGCGCCTCGGCCACGTCCCCCGCGGCAAAAATGCCGGGCACACTGGTTTCCATGCGCGAATCCACCAGGACGCCCTTGGCCACATGAACCGGCGTGGCATCCAGGAAGGCCACGTTGGGGGCCACACCTGCCGCCACGATGACGAGGTCGCAGGGCAGCTTGTCACCGGTGGACAGGCTGACGGTCAAGGGCGTGTCGCCCCCTTCGCTGCGCTCGATCCGCTCGACCCCGGCCGAGGTGACGACGCGGATGCCCTGCTCTTCAACCCAGCGCTTGATCATGCCGCCGGCCTTGGGGGTCATCATGCGCGGCACCATGCGGTCGCCCATCTCGACGACGGTCAGTTCAACACCGCGCTTGGCCAGGGCCTCCATGATGATGCAGCCGATGAAACCGGCGCCAAGCTGCAAAACCCGCGCTCCCGGCCGCGCATAGCGCGCAATGGCGCGTGCATCGTCGAGCGTCCAGCAGGTTTGCACTTCGGGGAGGTCCACCCCGGGAATCGGCGGGCGGACCGGATGCGAGCCCGTCGCCACCAGCAGACGGTCGTAGGTTTCAAAGTGTCCGTCGGCAAACAGCACGCGACGCTCGTTGGTTTCAACGGCAACCGCGCGACCACGCAGCTGGCGAACGTTGAGCTTGTCGAAGTGATCGGGTGTCTTGCGCAGCCACGTGCCGGATTCGTCGATGTTGCCCTCGAGCAGGTAGGGAATCGCCATGCGCGAGTAGGAAGGTTCGTTCTCGCTGCCAACCATCACGATTTCGTCGCGGGGCGCAGCCTTGCGCAGCGTCTCAACGGCAACGACGCCGGCCGGGCCATTGCCCAGGATGAGATGTTTCATGGAA
>JAEUNV010000167.1 GCA_016790385.1 Zoogloea sp. | reverse complement strand
GCGCGCCAGGGGCACCCGGGCCGACACGCCCTTGAGGTTGTGCAGGGTGGCATTGCGGACCACCAGGGCGGGGTGATCGTCAGCCACTGCCCGACGCGGCGCCAGGGGGTGAATCAGCGGATGATTGAAGCAGCGCCCGGTGGCGGAGCCCGGCGCCGCCATCAGGTCGGCAAGCATGCCCTGGGCGATGATCTGCCCGCCCCGCACGCCGGCCCCGGGGCCGATGTCGATGACGTGATCGGCACGGCGGATGGTGTCCTCGTCGTGCTCAACCACCAGGAGGGTGTTGCCGCGGCTGCGCAGAGCCTCCAGGGTATCCAGCAGGAGCTGGTTGTCCCGCGGGTGGAGGCCGATGGTGGGCTCGTCGAGGATGTAGCACACGCCGGTGAGATTGGAGCCGAGCTGGGCAGCCAGGCGGATGCGCTGGGCCTCACCGCCGGACAGGGTGGGGGCGGCCCGGTCGAGGGCCAGGTAGTCCAGCCCCACCTTCCGCAGAAAGTCGAGCCGGCCGCGGATCTCGGCCACCAGGTCGCGGCCGATCTCGGCTTCCCGACGGGCCAGTTGCAAACCCTCGAAGAACCCCGACACTCTGCCCACCGCCAGGGAGGACAGCTCGTGCAGCCCCAGGTCGCGGAAGCGCACGGCCCGCGCCACCGGGTTGAGGCGGGCGCCATCACAGCTCGGGCAGGCCTCGTCACTCTCGCCCTCCAGCTCGCCCAGGTCCAGCTCGTCCGGGTTCTCCACCTTGCTGGCGATCTTCATCCCGGTGCCGTAGCAATCCGGGCACCAGCCGTGCTTGGCGTTGTAGGAGAAGAGGCGCGGGTCTGGCTCGGGGAAGCTGGTGCCGCAGTCCGGGCAGGCGCGCAGGGTGGACAGGGTCGTCAAGGTCGCCATGGTGTCGCCCAGAGGCAGCAGCTTGAGCACCCCCTTGCCGTGCTCAAGGGCCGCGGCCACGCCCTCGCGCAGCACGGGCTCGGTATCGGCCCCCACCTTCACCATGCCCACCGGCAGCTCGATGTTGTGTTCCTTGTAGCGATCGAGGCGCGGCCACTTCTTCGTCGGCAGGTAGTCGCCATCCACCCGCAACTGCTCGAAGCCCTTGCCCCGCGCCCACTTGGCCAGGTCGGTGTACAAACCCTTGCGGTTGGAGATCAGCGGCGCCAGCAGCTCGATGGAGCGGCCTTCGAAGTCCCGCAGGATGTGGGCAACGATGGACTCGAAGCTCTGGGGCGTCACCGGCACGTCGCAAGCGGGGCAGTATTGGGTGCCGAGCTTGGTGTACAGCAGGCGCAGGAAGGGCTGGATCTCGGTGAGGGTGCCCACCGTGCTCTTGCGCCCGCCACGGCTGACCCGCTGCTCAATGGCCACCGTGGGCGGGATGCCGAAGATCGCGTCCACCTCGGGCCGGGCCGAAGGCTGGGCGAACTGGCGGGCATAGGCGTTGAGGGATTCCAGATAGCGCCGCTGGCCCTCGCCGAACACGATGTCGAAGGCCAGGGTGGATTTGCCCGAGCCCGACAGGCCGGTGATGACCGTGAACTGATCGCGGGGGATGTCCAGGCTGATGTTCTTGAGGTTGTGATGGCGGGCATGGCGGATGGTGATGGCCTGCTCGGCCACCGGCCGGTAACGCACCGGCGGCTCGGCCACCACGGGCGCTACCTGCATGACGGCAAGCTGGGCGGCGTAGTCGGCCAGGGCGCGGCCGGTGTGGGAGGCCGGCGTGGCGGTCAGCGTGGCCGGCGTGCCTTCGGCGACGATCAGGCCACCGCCGCTGCCCCCCTCGGGGCCCAGGTCCACCAGCCAGTCGGCGGCAGCGATCACGTCCAGGTTGTGCTCGATGACCACCAGAGAGTGGCCGGCATCCAGCAGTTTCTCGAAGGCCGACAGCAGGCGCGCCACGTCCTCGAAATGCAGGCCGGTGGTGGGCTCGTCGAACAGGAAGAGCAGGCCGGGCTCATCGCCCGTGGTGGCCTTCTTCGCCTTCTTCGCGGCCAGCTGGGCGGCCTCGGCCAGGTATCCGGCCAGCTTGAGGCGCTGGGCCTCGCCACCGGAGAGCGTCGGCACCGGCTGGCCCAGGCGCAGGTATTCCAGGCCCACGTCGGCCAGGGGCGCCAAGGCCGCCACCACGGCTTTCTGGTCGGCAAAGAAGGCCAGGGCCTCGGAGACGGTCATCTCCAGCACGTCCGCCACGCCTTTGCCCCGCCACGACAGGGCCAGAATCTCCGGCCGGTAGCGCTTGCCGTCACAGTCGGGGCAGCGCAGGTACACGTCGGAGAGGAACTGCATCTCCACGTGCTCGAAGCCCGAGCCGGTGCAGGTGGGGCAGCGCCCGGTGCCCGAGTTGAAGCTGAAGGTGCCCGGCGT
>JAEUNV010000398.1 GCA_016790385.1 Zoogloea sp. | reverse complement strand
CGACTCGAAGAGGCGTCCCTGAGCGAGATGCACCGCTTCCGCCGCTTCGGCCACCCGATCTCCCTGATCATCGCCGACATCGACCACTTCAAGCTCATCAACGACTCCTTCGGCCATCCGGTGGGTGATGAGGTGCTGGTGGAGTTTGCCGTGCGCCTGGCCAGTGAATGCCGTGATCTCGACGTAATCGGACGCTACGGCGGTGAAGAATTCGTGATTCTGCTGCCCAGCACCCCGCTGGCCGGGGCCTTCACCCTGGCCAACAAATTGCGCAGCGCCATCAATCAAGCCCCCTTCGACCCCGTCGGCCCCGTGAGCGCCAGCTTCGGCGTGGCCGAATGCATTGCCGGGGAAGACTGGAACACCTGGATGACCCGGGCCGACAAAGCCCTCTATCGGGCCAAGAGCAGCGGACGCAACCGGGTCGTTGCCGCGCCGGAAAGCGCCTTCGACGAACGCGACATCAAGCACCGCAACCGCCTCGACCGCCTGACCTGGGAGGACGGCCATTGCGTCGGCGATCCCGTCATCGACGCCCAGCACCACCACCTGTTCGAACTAGCCAACCGCCTGCTCAACCAAATCCGCGAAGCCAGCCCGCCCGCCGACCTGCATGCCACCATCCGGACTCTGGTCCAGGCCACCAGCCGCCACTTCCGCGACGAGGAGGCCATCCTGAAAGCCCTGGACTACCCCCGCTGCGACCAGCACGCCAAATCCCACCGCATTCTTTCGGCAAAGCTCGACGCTCTCTCCAGCCAGAGCGCCCTGGGCACCTTGCCCACCTCCAAGCTCATCGAGTTCCTCGCCTACGATCTGGTGGACCACCACGCCCTCGGCGCCGACCGGGACTACATTCCATGGCTGCGCCGCGCCCCGCGCGTTGAAGAATCCGGCGCCCCCGACTGAAACCGCCCAGATGGCCATCACCGCCCATTTCGCACCGCCGCGCCTTTCCCTGCGTCTTGTGGCCGTGTGGCGACGCAACTTCCTGGTCTGGAAGAAACTGGCCCTGCCCTCGATTGTCGGCAATCTGGCCGACCCGGTGATCTACATGCTCGGCCTGGGCTACGGCCTGGGCATGCTGGTGCCGGAAGTCGAAGGCGTCTCCTACATCGCTTTCCTGGCCGGTGGCACCCTGGCCTACTCAACCATGAATGCCGCCACCTTCGAAGCCCTGTACTCGGGCTTCTCGCGCATGCATGTGCAGAAGACCTGGGAAGCCATCCTCAACGCCCCCGTCGCCCTCGACGACATCGTGGCCGCCGAGCTGGTGTGGGCCGCCTCCAAGTCCTGCCTGGCCGGTGTGGCCATCCTGGCGGTGATCGCGGCCTTCGGCTTCACCAGCTCGCCCCTGGCCTTCGCGGCCATTCCGGTGGTTTTCCTCACCGGTCTGTGCTTTGCCGCCCTCGGCCTGATCATGACCGCCCTGGCGCCGAGCTACGATTTTTTCATGTACTACTTCACGCTGTTCATCACCCCCATGACCCTGCTCTCGGGGGTGTTCTTTCCC
>JAEUNV010000138.1 GCA_016790385.1 Zoogloea sp. | reverse complement strand
CGGGCAGCGGGTGAGCGGCGACAAGCGCGGCAATCAGGTTGCGGCAGGGCGCCAGGCCCTCCCGCACGTGCGCTTCGGAAAGACCGATGTAGCGCAGCCCGTCCTCCAGCCCGGCCATCAGCGCCGGCAGCTGGGTCATGAGCATCTGGCGGCGGTCGGCGTCCGGGTCGGGCCGGGCGCTTTCCAGAAGACGTTGGGCGACTTGTTCGCGGGCGACCCACTTCGGGCTGCCCGGGCCGTAGCGGTAAGCGGCCTTGGCCAGTACGTGCAACCAGTAACCTTCGACGAACTCCCGGGCCACGGAATCCGGATATCCGGCACTCATCGCAGACACGGCCTGACTTGCCTGGAGCAGCGCCACCTCGCGGCGCTCCAGGCGCTGCGCCGTATCCCCATGGACGGCCGCCCTCGACAGGGCAGCCTGTTTGCGCGCTTCGAGAATGGACTCAACCTTGGCCAGGGCGGCCATCGCGTCCTTGTCGTCAATCCGCGGAGCCTTGAGCAGGGATTGGGCAAGACGCATCAACGATTGAAGCACCGGCAGCTCGGGGGACGCATCGGGTGCCATCCCACGCCCCAGATCGGCGATCAGGTCCACGAGGCGCAGGGCCGGGTGCCGAGGCTCCGCCAGCAGGCTCTCGCTGCGCAGGGCCAGCCGCAGCAGCGGCACTCGCAATTGCCCCATGACCGTGCGGATCGGGGCAGGCAGGGCCGCAAGGCGGGCCGCGTAGTTGCAGATCGTCTCGATGATCTCGACCGCCGCGGCTCGTGGGGGCGCAAGGAGTGCCCCCAATTCGCTTCCGCCAACCGAGGCCGGCACGCCTTCACCGTAACGCTGACGCTCGACCAGCCAGGCGTCCACCCGCTCCACCAGGGCGGCGGCCAGACTTGCGTCCATGCTGCGGGGCACTCCGGCACCCTCACAGCGCGCCAGCACCGCCAAGCGCAGGGACGCCACCGGGTCCATGGGGAGACTGCCGCGGGCCACCGGCCCATCGGACCAGGCGAGTTGGCAGACTGGGGGCGCTGTCGAACGGCTTGGCGCCGCCTCGATGATCGGTTCAACGAGGCGATGCTCAAGGTTGCGGTAGTAGCTGCACAAGTGACTGCACAGAGACGGTTCAAGCTGCTCTATGAACTGAAGCGCTTCATCCGCGCTGAGCCTTTCGGTGTCCCGGAAGTCACGCAAGGCACGACAGACGGCTTCGGGGCCGACCGGCAGCTCGG
Source organism: Zoogloea sp. (assembly GCA_016790385.1). Lineage (GTDB taxonomy): Bacteria > Pseudomonadota > Gammaproteobacteria > Burkholderiales > Rhodocyclaceae > Zoogloea. The sequence continues at coordinate 2,220 of JAEUNV010000138.1, read as the reverse complement.
CGCCCAGCGTCCGGCCGGCCGCCTCGAAGACCTCTTTCATGCGCAGGTGAAGAACGGACAGTTCGCGCTTGCAGAAGCTGCGCAGGCGCTGCTCCATATTCATCAACTCGACCGCGAAATCCATGTCGTGATCGTGCACAAGGCTGATACGCGAGGCGGTGACACCCTTGGCGTACTCGCCGACCGGACTGCCGGCCAGTTCGTCGAAGCATTCACCCGCGGCCTGCGCCAGCCCTTCAAGCCAGTCGGAATGCTGGATGACCTCCTTCGCCGCTTCATGAAGCGTGTTCAGGAAGCTCTCACGGCAGTAGGCCAGGCGGGTGTCGACCTGGCGAGAGGAAGGGGAATACGGCGGTTGGGCGCGTTGCATGTGGGGGCGGCTTATCAGTGTCAAACAATGTTATCGAGAAGCCCCACTTTTGTGCGCAGCCTCCAGGGCCTTAGCGTGAATAAAGCCCGAGCCTCTTCAACACGCGGCGCGCAGTAATCCACGAAAAGAGACCGACCAGCGTCCATTTGACGGTGGAGCACAGGGCGGAGAGGGGTATCGCGACGCTGTCGGCCCCCACCGGACCGGACAGGAGCGCCAATTGCAGCAGGTTCTCCCCTAGATCAAACAGCCCCGCCACTGGAAGGAGCGCGGCAAACCGCGACGCTGCTGCGCGTTCCCCCGGGTCGAACAAACCCCCATGGCGGGCGATCAGGTAGCCAAACAGGGAAAACACGCCGATATGAATGAAATCCGCAGAAAAGTGACCACGGTAGAGGGCACGCCCGGCCTCCCCCCACTCATCAAGAATCTCCCAGTAGCGATGGGGAGAAAACGTCAGCTGAAGCACCACAATATTCGGCCGCAGGGCATGCACCAGGCTGGCCAGATAGGCTTGAGACAGCACGAACACCGATGTCGCCACGATGACCACGGCTTTGGACGAAGACTTCATGGACTCGCTCCGGACAATAGGCGGGGTTGTGGGTGCATGAAACAGGTAGTCGCCGTCCAGCGCCCCCCGGCCGCGGACACCCCGTAAACGGCAAGAAGCCCGCAGGTGCAGCGGGCTTCAGGTGAAATTGACATCGGACGCGGCTTACTCGGCGGCTGCCTTTTTGCGGCTCGCCGGCTTTTTGGCTGCCGCCGGTGCCTTGGGCTCCTTCTTCTCAAACTCGAACCCGACCTTGCCATCCTCTCCCCTCACCAGGAAGGCAGAGAACTTGCGCTTGGTGCGGCTGGAGACGAAACCCCGCAGCAGATCCGTTCGGCCCGTATCGAGAAGCTTGTGCATCTGCTCCCGCTCGATGGGTTGTTGCAGGATGATCTTGCCCGATCGGAAATCACAGGACTTGTCAGGCCCCACGGACTTCTCGCAGACATACGAGAGTCCATGCTCATAGACCTGGCTGCTGCACTTGGGGCACTGGCCGAGGGCGTCCTGCCCCGAGAAATCCACCGCCTCGGCTGCCTCGTCCTCCTTGGGCTGACCGAAGTCGAACTCGGGCTGCTTGTCGTCGTTCAGGCGGATCTCGGCATTGAAGAGCCTTCCCATCTTGTTGCGGAAGCCCAGCAGCGGCCCCACCCGTCCGGTGGACAGCAGGGTCTCGATCTCGGGGATCTCGAACTGACGGCCGGCGACGATCTTCCAGGCGCTCCAGTCACAGGCCTGGCAGGCGAATTTCTTGTAGTTCTCCTTCACCAAACCACCGCACTTCGGGCAGGGCGTCTGCAGGGTGGCGAAATCACCGGGAACGGTGTCGGATTCGTATCGCTTGGCCCGCTCGACGATGTCGCGGGTCATGGCCTGAATGTGATCCATGAAGTCGGCGCGACTGAGGGCGCCCCGCTCCATCTGGGCCAGCTTGTGTTCCCATTCGCCTGTCAGCTCCGGCGATGTCAGCTCGTTGGTGCCAAGGCCCCGTAGCAGGGTGATCAGGGAGAAGGCCTTGGCGGTGGGAATCAGCTCCTTCCCGTCACGCAACATGTAGGTTTCGCCGATCAGGTTCTCGATGATCTGGGCACGGGTGGCCGGGGTGCCGAGGCCGCGGCCGGCCATGGCGGCCCGCAGCTCTTCATCGTCCACCATTTTGCCGGCGCCTTCCATCGCCGACAGCAGGGTCGCTTCGTTGAAGCGTGCCGGCGGTTTGGTGACCAGCGCCTTGAGCAGGATCTCGTCGGTGCTGACTTTCTCGCCGGGCTCGACCACCACCAGCTGGGGGGTGCCGCCA
>JAEUNV010000106.1 GCA_016790385.1 Zoogloea sp. | reverse complement strand
CGGCGATATGGCTTCCTGGAAGCGCGGCAGGCCGATGGCGCCCCCCTTCGAGAACTGGGTCCAGGCTTCCCGGGCGTCAGCGAAGTCTTCACGGAGCTTGCGCAGCAGCGGGGCCAGGGGCGTGTCGCTGATACGGCTGTCAGCGGTGGGGATCAGTCGAGAGAGCCCATAGGTGTCCCGCACGACATTGATTGCAGGCGACTGCGCCGATGTGACCGCGACATGGTAGAGCACGTCCCTCATCAGGCGCTCGGCAACTATGCTTGAGCCTTCCATGACCCGACGCATCTGTGCGTCAATGCGGCCGCAGAGGCGTTTTGTGGCCGGGTCGGAAGGTGTCTCGCGATGCCCCAGCGCGTCGAAGAAGGCGGTGGCTGCATACCAGAAGGCGCGCGAGGTGGGGACGCCCTGCAGGGCTTCGATGCCCGCCACCGCGTCCCGCATTTCCTGGGGGCCCACGGGGTCTCGGGCATTGCGGAACCACTTCAGCAGGCCTCGTTCGAAGCGGCCGCGCAGGGCGCGCAGACGCTTGGGGTCGTCACTCGTGTCGGCAGGGACGGGGAAGGCCGGGCGGAGGGTCAAATCCGGAAAGAACAGCTCGCCCGGTGTCGGGGCTTCGTGGCCACGGGCCTCGGCCAACTCGACGTAAAGATCGAACAGTCGGAGCGCCTGGTCGGGCTGGCCGCGGGCGAGTTCGTCGAGGTAGTTGCCGATGGCGGCGATGCAGCGGGCAGCCAGACGCGCCACTTCGGGGGAGTACGACAGCTGACCACCGGCCATCTCGCCGAGGAGGCGGTCCAATTGCTCCGAGAACTGGGTCAGTCCGTCCAGTCCGACGATGGAGAGGGCGCCGTGGGCCTGGTGCAGGTGAGTCTGGGCGAACTTGATCCGACCGAGGCGGTCCGGAGCCGAGCCGGCTTCGGCAAGTGCCGTGGCCGACCGTTCCAGGGCCAGGTCGATTTCGCCTTTTACCCAGGTCAGCGGACCGAGGTCGAATTCATTTGCGGAGCTCATCGATGGATCTTGGTCGGTTTCCGTTCCGGGAGGGGGGCTTGGCTCAGACCTTGAAGCCGGAGACGGAGCCCTTCAGTTCGACAGCCAGATCCGCCAGTTCACCAATCGAGACGGCCGTCTGCTGGGTACCCGTGGTGGTCCGGTCGGTGATGGCGAGAATGCTCCTCATCTTCTCCGCCACCTGGGTTGCGGCCTTGGCCTGCACTTCGGTACTGACCGAAATGCGTTCGATCAGCTCTGCGGTTTCCGCTGACACGCGCTCAATCTCGGCGAGCTCCTGGCCGGCTGTTTCGGAGAGGTGGGCGCCGTCCACCACATCACGGGTGGCGTTTTCCATGGCCGCCACGGCGTCGCCGGTGTCGGTTTGAATGGTCTTCACGATCGCGCCGATCTGCTTGGTCGCTTCGGCCGACCGTTCGGCAAGGCGTTGCACTTCTTCGGCCACCACCGAGAACCCGCGACCGGCTTCACCGGCCGAGGCGGCCTGGATGGCTGCATTGAGGGCGAGCACGTTGGTCTGTTCGGTAATGTCGGAGATCAGTTCCACGATTTCACCGATCTCCTGGGACGATTCGCCCAGGCGCTTGATGCGCTTGGAGGTTTCCTGGATCTTTTCGCGGATGTCGTTCATACCCTTGATGGTGTCTTCCACCGCAGCGGCGCCCTTCTGGGCGGCTTCGAGGGAGCGGCGCGCCACCTGGGCGGACTGGAGAGCATCTTCCGAAGCTGCGCTCATCGAACTGGCCATGCTCTGGGCGGTTTCACCGGCCAGACGCAGTTCCTGCGCCTGACGTTCGGTGGCGGCGATCAGCTCGTCCGAGGTCTGCTGAGCGGATTCGGTGGCGGCGGTCACGCGAATGGCGGCGTCGTTGATGCGGCGCACCAGCACGGAGAGTTCTTCGATGGTGTAGTTGACCGAGTCGGCAATGGCGCCGGTGATGTCTTCCGTCACGGTGGCGCGCACGGTCAGGTCGCCGTCGGCCAGATCGCCCATTTCGTTCATCAGGCGCAGGATGGCCTGCTGGGTGCTGTTGCGCTCGGCTTCAGCCGTTTCCTTGAGATGTTCCGCAGCCCGACGCCGCCGGGCGATGTCATCGTTATAGGTTTTCGCCATCAGGACGAGGCAGGCGAGCGTTGCGAGGGCGCAGAGCAAGATGGCCAGGCTGACCCAGGTGAAGAAGCCGGTGTAGGCGCGTGAGTAGCCTTCGGCAAGCGCGCTGGTCTTCTCGAGCAGGGGGCCGGAATTCTGGAAGATCTGGCTGCCGGCCTGCTTGGCCTGGACCAGACGCTGGATGCTGCCGAGAATGGTGGTGACGGAGGCGAGGTTATCCTTGCCCACACTTTCCAGTTCGGCCAGTTTCCCCTTCGCGTCGCTGTTGTCTGAGGTCATCTTCTGGAGCTGTTCGATCTGCTCCCGAAAAGTGTTGGTGTCCTTGCCGAGCAGGAAGGCCACCTCCGGGTCGATGGCATTGGCGACCAGCAGCGCATTGGCGTTCTTGGCAATTCGCTGGGTCAGCATCACCACCTGGTTGGCAACCGCGATTTCCCGCGCCGAAGCGCCACCCTGGAGTTTCAGGGCGGCGACCTGCTCGGACAATTCGAGCAGCTGGGGATTCTTGGTGTTGATGGTATTGACGGCCTTGCCGAGGCTGGCCAGATTCTTTTCCTGCTCGATCAGGCTGCCGGCGTCCTTGTCGGTCTTTTGCCAAAGCTCGGTGACAGCGGCAAGCTCGTCAGTGACGGCGCTGCTGCCGCCCGGCACGCTGGAGCCTTCCACGTCGCCGCCGTTGGTGACGGCATTGAGCAGGTTGTTGAACTGCTCCCGGCTGTTCTTGAGTTCGGCGAACGCGGCAGGTTCGCCCTGGAGGGCCAGTTGGCTGGCCTTGGCGAGCTGCTGCGAGAGCGTGCGCATTTGTCCGGCGGCCGTCACATAGGCGGTGCCGAAGCTGCTGACGCGGATCTGGTAAAGCACGAAGCCGACGGTCAGTGCGGCGAAGATCAGGAAGGGAATACGGAGCAGGCGCAACTGTTCAGCCGCGCTCTTGCCAGCCAGAAAGGGCAGGGCGCTTGTGGCCTGTGCCGGATCACCGGATTCAAGGATCGTGTCCGCATTGAGAGATGCTGATTTGCTGCCGCCTTGCGACAGACCCGGTAACTTGAATGCCATGGTTTTCTTATTCAGCAGGCGGAACCCGCTGCTCCTCCCGAATGGATATTCATGATCATGATTGTGCAGCGTCCAGAAAGCGCGAGTGATTCAGCAGATCGGCGACCCTCAGCCGTGTCCAGGGCGTGCCTCGGGCGTCGCGGAGCTGGTCGCCCACCCAGGGGCGTTCGGCGTCCGGGTCCGAGGGTATCGGTTCGAAGTCTTCAAGGGAGCGCAGGCCCAGCGCGCGGGTGACAAGCAAGGCGCAGTTGAGGTCATGCCGCACTCCGACGAGCAGCAGGCGGGCATGGCCACCTGCTGCAATGGGCTGGTCTCCGTGGAAGGCCGCAAAATCGACGACGCTGAACAGATTGCCGCGCACGCTGGCAAGGCCGCGGAACCAGTGCTCGGTGAGGGGGACCGGGGCCAGCGGCGGGACCGCCAGGATTTCACCCGCTTCGGTGAGATCCACCAGCCAGTGACGCTTGCCCGCCTGAATGCCGAGGAAAGCCGATGCGCGGGTGTCCCGGGCATCGGCGAGGCGCCGCGCCAGGCCCGCCTGGAATTCGTGGAGACTGATCCGCTTTGCCATGCTTGGGTGTACTAGCTGAAGGCCAGGATTTTTTCGAGCAGCACCGCATGGTCGAGCGGTTTGACCATGTAGTCGAACGCGCCCTGGCGCATGCCCCAGATCTTGTCTGTTTCGAGGCCCTTGCTGGTGCAGATGATGACCGGAATGTTGCGGGTGAGTTCGTCGCGAACGATGGTGCGGGTGGCCTGGTAGCCGTTGGTGCCCGGCATGACGACATCCATCAGGATAAGGTCGGGGTGTTCCGTCTTGCTCTTCACCACGGCTTCGTCACCGCTCTCCGCGGTGACGACCTGATAGCCGCTCTTTACCAGCATTTCCGACAGAGCCAGTCGCTCGGTTGGGGAGTCGTCTACGACGAGGATTTTCTTGATTGGCATGAAAGCACGTCTCCAGGATGTCAGTCGTTGGCGGCGGGCTGGCGCGCGGCACCTGTGTGGGCGGCCACGGAGCGCAGCAGGCTTTCCTTTGTGAAGGGCTTGGTGAGGTACTCGTCGGACCCGGCCAAGCGTCCGCGCGCCCTGTCGAACAGCCCGTCCTTGGAGGACAGCATGACAACCGGGGTGGACTTGAGCCGTGCGTTCTTCTTGATGAGGGCGCAGGTTTGATAGCCGTCGAGGCGCGGCATCATGATATCGACGAATATGAGGTCGGGGGCGTGGTCAGCGATCTTGGCGAGGGCGTCAAAACCGTCCTCCGCCAGCACCACCTTGCATCCCGCCTGGGCGAGAAAGATCTCGGCACTGCGGCGGATGGTGTTGCTGTCATCAATGACCATGACCTTGATTCCGCTGAGATTCACCTTGCTCCTCCGGGGTCCGCGCCTAAGTCTTCGCGGACTTGCGTTGTCGACTGTCTGGGGTACGGCGCGCCTTCAGATCTCCACCATCTCGAAGTCGTCCTTCCGTGCCCCGCATTCGGGGCATGTCCAGTTGGGTGGGATGTCCTCCCAACGGGTGCCTGGTGCAATGCCCTCATCAGGGGCGCCGGCTTCTTCGTCGTAGATATAACCGCAGATCAGACACATCCAGGTCCGGTATTGGGAATTTGCCATGGGGGTGCGTTGCGATGATTTCGGCTAGAATCGTCTGGATCGTGAATGGTAGCGCAGTCGCAGTTAAATTTGTGCGTCCTCGGTTCTCCCAATGACTATAAACCGCAACGATCCCAACCCCCCGCGGGTTCTTGTTTTTGCCGCGGCCGACCCCACCGGCGGTGCCGGCATTCAGGCAGACATCATGACATTGGCTGGAATGGGATGTCATGCGCTCACCGTCATCACCGCGCTCACCGTTCAGGATACATCCGGCGTGGAGGATGTCCTGGCCATTGATGCCGATTTCGTAGCGGAACAGGCGCGCGCGGTCCTTGAGGACATGCCGGTGCAGGCCTTCAAACTCGGCGTGCTGGGCAGCGCGGACAATATCGCCGTGATCGCGGAGATCATTGCCGATTATCCGCATATTCCCGTGATCGTCGATCCGGTGGTGGCGTCAGGTCGAGGTGACGAGCTGGCTTCGGATGCCATGCTCGAGTTGCTCTGCGAACTCGTCATTCCCCAGACCACGGTGATGACCCCGAATACCATGGAGGCTCGCCGTCTGGCGGCCTGCCGCGCACCGGCTTACGGTGATCCGGCGGCCGGAACGATGTCCGATTGCGCTGCCGTGCTGATGGACATGGGGTGCCAGTATGTGCTCATCACGGGTTCCCACGCCCATACGCCGCAAGTGGTCAACACCTTGTATGGCAGCGGCGGGGTTGTCCGGGCGGACACCTGGGAGCGCCTGGGCGGCAGTTATCACGGGTCTGGGTGTACGTTGGCGTCGGCGGTAGCGGCTGCGCTGGCCCACGGAATCGACATGCCCGAGGCGGTCTTCAAGGCCCAGGAGTTCACCTGGCACGCGCTGGCCCATGCCTTTCGGCCTGGGATGGGGCAGTACATTCCCAATCGCTTCTTCTGGGCCCTTCCCTCTGACGATGCCGAGGCCTGAAATATGACCCTGCGTGGCTTGTATCTGGTGACGCCGGATCTGGCGGACACCGAAGCGTTGCTTTCGGCGGTTGCGGAAGTGCTGCCGGCAGGGCCGACGCTCGTCCAGTATCGAAGCAAGCTCCCCGATCCTGCCCTGCGCCGGGAGCAGGCTGGCAGGCTTCTCGAACTGTGCAGTCAGGTTCGTGTACCGCTGGTGATCAACGATGACTTGAGCCTTGCCCTCGATATTGGGGCGGATGGCGCCCACCTGGGGCGTGATGACGGTGACCTGACGACCGCCCGACGGGCGCTGGGGCCCGATCGCATCCTGGGCGCAAGTTGTTATGGTGATTGGTGGCGCGCCGAAGCCGCGGCGGCGGCCGGCGTCGATTATCTTGCCTTCGGGGCCATGTTCCCTTCGTCCACAAAACCGATGGCGCCCCGCGCGCCCCTGGAAATGCTGACCCGCGCGAAAGCCCGGTTCGGCATCCCGGTAGCGGCGATTGGTGGCATTACCCTCGACAACACCCCTTTATTGATCGCTGCCGGTGCGGACCTCCCCGCCGTGATCAGCGATGTGTTCTCAGCGCCGGTCCCTGCCGCCCGAGCGGCGGCCTATGTCAGGCTGTTCGATTGACCTTTCTGAAAGCTCCCGCATGTCCAGTCGTAACGAAGAACTCTTTGTCCGCGCCCAGCGCACCATCCCCGGGGGGGTCAATTCACCCGTCCGGGCATTCCGTTCCGTGGGCGGAACGCCGCGATTTCTCAAAAAGGCCCAGGGGGCCCGGGTGTGGGATGCGGACGGTAAGGAATATCTCGACTACGTAGGCTCCTGGGGGCCGGCGATCCTCGGTCATGCCGATCCCGTGGTCGTGGAGGCGGTACGTGAGGCGGCCCTGGACGGTCTGTCCTTCGGTGCCCCCACCGAACGCGAGATCGAGATGGCGGAACGCCTGTGCGAACTCCTTCCCAGCCTCGAGATGGTGCGCCTGGTGTCAAGCGGCACCGAAGCGACGATGAGCGCCATCCGGCTGGCCCGGGGGTTCACGGGACGGGATGCGATTGTCAAATTCGAGGGTTGCTACCATGGTCATGCCGACAGCCTTCTGGTCAAGGCCGGCTCCGGTCTGCTGACCTTTGGCAACCCGTCCTCGGCCGGCGTGCCCGAAGACTTCGCCAAGCACACCATCGTGCTGGACTACAACGACCCGGCGCAGCTTGAGGAAACCTTCAAGGAAAAAGGCGATGCCATCGCCTGCGTGATCATCGAGCCCATTGCCGGCAACATGAACCTGGTCAAGCCGTCGGCCGATTTCATGCACCTGCTGCGCCGTCTGTGCACGGCCCACGGAACGGTGCTGATCTTTGACGAGGTGATGACCGGCTTCCGGGTCGGGCCGCGCGGGGTACAAGGCCTGTTTGGCATCACCCCCGACCTCACCACTCTGGGCAAGGTCATCGGGGGTGGGATGCCGGTAGGGGCGTTTGGCGGTCGCCGCGACATCATGCAGAAGATCGCTCCCCTTGGCGGCGTCTATCAGGCGGGAACCCTGTCCGGCAGCCCGGTGGCGGTGGCGGCGGGTCTGGCCAGCCTCAAGCAGATCGCCCGTCCGGGTTTCTACGACCTGCTCACTGCCCGCACCGAGCGCCTGGTGACGGGGCTCAATACCGTTGCCGCGCGGCATGGCGCTCGCTTCATGGCGGATTCGGTTGGCGGCATGTTCGGGTTGTATTTTGCCGATGCGGTGCCGCGGAGCTACGCCGACGTGATGTCTTCCGACAAGGACAGCTTCAACCGCTTCTTCCACGCCATGCTCGATGCCGGGCATTACTTCGCGCCGTCGGCCTTCGAGGCCGGTTTCGTGTCGGCGGCCCATTCGGAGGCCGACATCGATTCCACCGTTGCTGTGGCGGATGCCTGGTTCGCCGCCAACCGGGGCTGAAACGAAGAGGGCGGCGACGGGCTTACATCAGGAAGATCGTCGCCAGCCCGAGGAAGATGAAGAAGCCGCCGGAGTCCGTGACGGCGGTGATGATCACGCTGGAGCCGACTGCCGGGTCTTGCCCGAGTCGATTGCGGATCATCGGGGCCATCACGCCCACGAAGGCAGCCACCAGCAGATTGAGGGTCATGGCGGCGGTCATCACCGCGCCAAGCTTGCCACTGCCGTAGAGTATCCACGCCAGTATCCCCAGCAGGCCGCCCCATACGATGCCATTGATCAGGGCGACGCCCATCTCCTTCTTGAGCAGTCGGCTGAGAGCGTCATCCTGAACCTGACCCATGGCAATTCCGCGCACGATCATGGTGATGGTCTGATTGCCCGAGTTTCCGCCGATGCCGGCCACAATGGGCATCAGCGCGGCGAGGGCCACGAGTTTCTCGATGGAGCCTTCAAAGGCACCAATCACCCGGCTGGCGAAGAAGGCCGTGACCAGATTGACGGCCAGCCATGACCAGCGGTTCTTCACCGAGTCCCAGACCGGCGCAAAGATGTCTTCCCCTTCCCGCAGACCGGCCTGGTTGAGCAGCTCGTTCTCGGTTTCCTCGCGGATGAAGTCCACCACCGTGGCCACCGTCACCCGGCCAACCAGTTTGCGGTGGTAGTCCACCACCGGCGCCGAAACGAGGTCGTAGCGCTCGAAGGCCTGGGCGGCGGTTTCCGCTTCGTCCGAGGGTTCCAGGGTCAGGGTATCGGTGAGCATGATTTCGCTCACTTCGATTTCCGGGCCATTGATGAGCAGCCGATTGACCGGGAGCACGCCGCGCAGGTGTTCGTCCCGATCGACCACGAAAAGCTGGTCGGTATGGTCGGGCAGCGCCTCAAAGCGGCGCAGATAGCGCAGCACCACTTCCAGGGTTACGTCTTCCCGGACGGTGACCATCTCGAAATCCATCAACGCGCCGACCGAGTCCTCCGGGTAGGACATGGCGGCCCGCAACTGTTCGCGCTCTTCCGGCCCCAGGCCCTGATAGACCGCCTCCATCACCTCCCGGGGAAGGTCGGGGGCGAGATCGGCGAGTTCGTCGGCGTCGAGCTGTTCGGCGGCGGCCCGGAGGGAGTCCGGGTCCATCGACTCGATGAGGGATTCCCGCACCGCGTCGGAGACTTCCAGCAGAATCTCGCCGTCCCGCTCGGCCTTGACCAGATCCCACACAAACATCCGCGCATCCAGCGGCAGCGCTTCAAGGATGTGGGCGACGTCGGCCGAGTGCAGGCTTTCGAGCTTGTGGGTCAGCTCATGGATGTGCTGCTTATGGACCAGGCTTTCCACCAGATCATGCTTGGGCATGTCCTGACGGTGGACGAGATCTTCCACCAGCTTGTGGCGGGCAAGCAGGTGCTGCACCTCGCGCAGGTGGATGTCGAGGTCATCGTGTTGCTGGAGATCGTCGGCTTCGGCCATGGTGCAGGTCCCGTGGGCGGCGGGGCGCCGGATGGCGCGCAGGC
>JAEUNV010000105.1 GCA_016790385.1 Zoogloea sp. | reverse complement strand
CCTCACACACTCAATGGAGCGGGTGAAGGGAATCGAACCCTCGTCATAAGCTTGGAAGGCTTCTGCTCTACCATTGAGCTACACCCGCTATACAACGCCACGACTCACATTCACCGCCCTCGCCATGGAAACCCACAGACGGAGCGAACAACAAAACTGTTGGTGGAGGGGGAAGGATTCGAACCTTCGAAGGCAGTGCCGTCAGATTTACAGTCTGATCCCTTTGACCGCTCGGGAACCCCTCCAAGCGAGAAGCGCGCATTATAGGCACCGGGCCGGGCACTGTCAAACGCATTTTCCAAAATGTTTTCCTGCCCTGTGCTGTAATAGCGAGATCGGCAAAACGCAAAAACGAGGCCCCTTGTGGATAAGGATGTGCTCATAGAAGCAGTGCTCGCCAGCGGCGTTGTGCTCCCCGCTCCAGGCCCCGGATTTCTCCGGCTCCAGGCCGCCGCGGCGGATGAGAATGCCGGCCCACGGGAGTTGGCTGCGGCAATCAGCCAGGACCCCGCGATCACCGGCGCGCTGCTACGCGTGGCCAACTCTCCGGTGTTCCGCCCTCGCAGCGCCCCCCGCTCCGCCCTGGATGCAATCAACATGCTCGGACGGACTCGCACGATGGCAACCGCCGCAAGCACGGCGCTCCGCAGCCAATGCAGCGGTCTGGACGCGGCGGCAGTCGAGGCGTTGTGGTCGGCCAGCGCCAGGGCAGCCGAGTTGAGCTACGCGGCCAGCCGCCATACCCCCTTCAGGGCTTTGGCCGACGCCGCTTACCTGGCGGCGTTGATGCAAGACGCGGGAATAGCGGTGATCCTGAAGCGCAACCCGGAGCATTCAGCACTGCTGCACGCCTGCGGCGCAGCCCTGGAAGCAGGCACTCGAGCGTTGGACGCACTCGTTGGCACCGAGCATGCCGCGGCGTCCTTCCTGGTTGCCCGCAACTGGAAACTGCCAGCGGACGTCTGCGAGGCGATCCGCGCCCATCATGATCCCAAAGGCGCGATGAGATTGGCCGAGACGCCACGACGACTTGCCATGCTGCTTGCCACCGGACGGCGGCTTCGCGACGGCGTGTCACCAGATTGGGTCGACTGGGCGGAAGTGGTGGAGGCGGAACTGGCCCTGGACGAATCAACGCTGGAAGGATTGGCGACCGAGGCTGCTGCCGCTCGATGATCAGTGCCTTGAGCTTCCCGCCAAAAGCAGGCCGGCGCCGATGAACAAGCCACCAAAGATTCGGTTCTGGAGAACGGCCGCCCGGGGACTTCCCGTTACCCGCCGGAAACGGCTTGCGAGCAGGGCGTAACACGACATCACCGTCGTGTCGACCGTGCACGTCGTCGCGGCAATGATCAGGAACTGGGGGATCTGCGGCGCCGATGGGTCAATGAACTGAGGCACAAGCGCCGCAATGAAGACAATAGCCTTGGGGTTGCCCAGATTGACCAGAATACCTTGTCGGTAGAACCCCTCGGGAAGATCGGGCTCAGTCGGCTCCTGCCCGGCCACTGTTCGGTCGTTCCATTTCCGGATACCAAGCCAGACGAGATAGGCGGCCCCGGCCAGCTTCACCACCACGAAGGCCGTCTCGGAAGCGGCAAGGAGCGCACCCAGCCCCGTCGCCACCAGGGTCAATTGTAGGAGCAGCGCAGTCTGAAGACCGGCAATCCCCGCAAGCGCGTGCCAATAGCCGTGACGCAGGCCGACGCTCATGCTTAGCACCGCTCCCGGCCCGGGTGACAGAGCAACCACGAGAGTGGCCGCCAGGAAACCCAACCACAGGTGAAAAGACATTTCGCGCTCCAGGTGCAGTCAAATGGACGGATTGCTGCTCAACCAGCAGTTTCGCCCTCAAGGTTGAAACGAACGGGAACAACCACTGCCCCCTCAACGGCCTCCCCGCCCCGCCGCGCCGGCGAGAAGCGCCAGTGCCAGACAGCAGTCAGGGCTGCTTCATCCAGAGATTCATGCCCCGAACTCTCGCGCACCTTGACCGCAATGGGAATGCCCTCCGCGGACACCCGGACATCGAGGCGCACCACCCCTTCAAGCCCGCGGCGACGAGCCAGCAGGGGATAGGCCGGTTTTGGATTGTGAAGATAACTGGCGCCCAAACCGGGGGGCGAATAGGCGACCGCACCGGCGGCGCCGGACGAGCCGGCAGGGCCTCCCGCTCGATTCGACGCCACGGGCGGAGCCGGTGCAGCGGGCTCCGATACGGCAGGGCTAGCGGAAACCGCTGCGGAGGACGCAGACGCAACAAGTGCCGGAGCGCTTGGCTCGGCCTGCCGATTGATCATCGGGCGAGGCATTGGCACGGGATGCGGCGCAGGAGCCTCAGCATGCTTCTGCGGCCGCTGGGGTCGTCGTTGCTCGGCGGCAGGCCCGGCCGGCTTTGTCGCTTGGAGGTGAGCGGGCTCCGGTGGAGTCGGCGGTGGCGACTCCGCGACAAGCCTGGCCTCAAGAATGCGTGGCGATTCCTTTACCGGCGCACGCGCGCCGAACCCGAGCACAAGGCCGTGGACCAAGAGTGACAGCCCAAGCGCATTCACAAACCTCCTGTCCATCATCGTGGAATCAGGCACATGCGGACCCGCAACGGCGAGCCGGGCCGCTTGCGGCGGGAAGGGGCACGACAGGGATACCGAAAAAATTCAAGGGGCGAAAGGATCACAGCGGTATGACATGGCCGCCGAGCATAGACTCAAGCGGGGGTGAATGTTACTCGCAAAGGAAAGCGCCGTGCCGGCCCGAACGCCTGGCGGCACTCCGATCACTCAAGAAAAGGGATGCGTATTGTGCCGAATTGCCGGGGCTTCGCGGGGAGAAAGCCCAGTTGTCCGCAAACCGTGCGATTCCTGGCAATGCTCAATCAGTCAGCATCGGAGCGCTGCGGGCAAGACGCACACCGATGAAGAAGCTGGCAAAGACCACAGCCATTACCAGCAGTCCGAAGAATAGCGCCTTGCCTTCTCCCCAGGCGTCAAGGGAAGGCGCAAGCAGCCGCGCCAAACTCCAGGCCGCCACCAGCAAGCTGACGCCGGCCACGGCCAGCCCCATTACCCGGGAGGCGATGCGTGCCGTGGCATCGGCACGGGCGATCAGGCGCGCGATCCAAAAACCGTTCGCGCCATCAGCAAGGAGCATGCCGCCCGTGAAGGTCAATCCCAGACCCGCCGCCGGTATCCAGCTCCCCGCCTGGACTCCGGCCATTGCAAAGAGAGCAGCCTGACTTACGGTGTCAAAGGACAGGGCAAACAAAGCACCCACGAGCGCAACGCCTCCCGGCTGAGACGCCCGCCCAAGCCGCCCCGCCCAGCGCCCTTTGAGCCCCACCGGGCGCACCATCTCGTGGGGCTGGGCCACGCAAACCGCCCGCAGGTTGAGCCCCCCCAGGAGGATCAGGAAACCGATTGAAATCCAGGTTCCCGTGCTTTCCAGCCACTCCGGAGCAGCCCAACCCCGTGATAACAGGCTCGCCCCTATGGCAATGGCCACCACCACAGCACCATGCCCGATGGAAAACAGACTCCCGCAGAAGCGAGCCAGACGCGGCCGGATGGGCGCGTTATAACGGGTCAGACCGTCTATGGTGGCCAGATGATCCGCGTCGAATCCATGCTTCAACCCCAGCATGAACACCAGCAGGACAAACGCAAGGCTATCGGTGGGAAGGTCGTGCACAGGCATCAACGCGGGTAGCGAGTAAGAAGATTGAAGTTTAGTTCATACAGCAACATACCATGTCTTGGCCGGGCATACGGCGCCTGTCAGCTTCGGGGACGGTAATGCACGTGGGGCAAGGACGCGGTGCCTTTCACTCCGGACCGCTCATCATGGGAATGCGGTGCGCTCCGACAGTCCGCCGTCACGAGGTTGAGCGCGCCATGGCGCACGCCGGGCTTGGCGATGAGCGCATCGGCAAACGCCCGCACGTCCCCAGTTGCGCCCCGCAGGATGACACTTTCCATACAGTTGTCGTGATCCAGGTGGGCATGCAGGGTCGCCACGCAAAGATCATGACGCTCGTGTTGGGCGTGAGTCACCCGTTCCGCCAGCTCCCGTTCATGATGGTTGTAAACGTAGGACAAGTTGGCGATGCAATGGGGCGCATCCTCCCGGGCCAGGCGGCTGGCTTCGATATGGGTGCGTAGGATGTCTCGCACCGCCTCAGACCGGTTCGAGTAGCCCCGATCCAGAATCAGGGCATCAAAGGCCCTGGCCAGCTCCTCGTCCAGGGATATCGTAAATCGCTCCACGGGCAACTCCAGAGGCGGGCAGTCGGGACATTCTGCCTGCCGGAGATATCGTCCGCAATCGGCTGGAACCCAAGCGCCCACAGGCTGGGATAATCTCCGAACTCATCAAACTCAAGCTTGCACAACACGTCATGGCCCGCATACTCATCGACCTGCCCGAACGTTTCATCTTCTCCACCGAAATCCCCATCTATATCAGCCACATCAACTATGGTCACCACCTCGACAACGCGGCGCTGGTGGGCCTGGTGTCTGAAGCCCGGGTACGCTTTCTCAACAGCCTCGGCTACACGGAACTGAATGTGGAGGGAGTGGGCATCGTCGTCGCCGACGCCGGCCTGCAGTACAAGTCCGAGGCCTTTCACGGTGAAACCCTGGTGTTCGCCATGGCCCCCGCTGACTTCAACAAATATGGCTGCGACCTCGTCTGGCAAGCCACCGAAAAGACAAGCGGACGCGAAGTTGCGAGAGGCAAGACCGGCATCATCTTCTTTGACTACCAAACCAAGCGGCCCGTCGGTGTACCTGCCGGATTCAAGGCCCGCACCGCTGGCTCGCCTTGAAAAGCCGGGCCATTTAAACGCTCCCGCAGATACCCCTTTCCATTCTCCCGGGCCTTGGCAGGCGTGTGCCAGCTCGCCGCCTGGCCGAAGGGCCGTCGATGCAGCGCCCCCCGGGCGGAGGGTAAGTACCAGC
Organism: Zoogloea sp.; assembly: GCA_016790385.1. GTDB lineage: Bacteria > Pseudomonadota > Gammaproteobacteria > Burkholderiales > Rhodocyclaceae > Zoogloea. Next base: position 27,042 of record JAEUNV010000105.1, on the reverse strand, counting down.
GGGCGCAGCTCAATATCGAGCCCATCCGGCCATTGTTTTCCCTTTCAGTTGCGGCGACGGCATCGCCATTGACCGCCTGAATTCTTAATGCGACCGAAGCCCGTGGGCGGTTCCGGACGGAAACGGGCCATCTCTCGCTGCTTGCCGACGGGGCGCAACGCCAGGCTGAGCGCTCACGCACGTCCTCCGCCCCAGGTCGTCCTGGCGAACGGCCGAAGGACACAGCGAAATCTACGCTTACAGTCCCGCGTCAATCCTTTCTCCCGCCCACCGCGTTACTGCCGCATCGCACTTCAATTTGTCCTCTGGTACATCCATCATGCCCCTGCCTGCCCTGCTCCGTGCCCTGGCGCTCACAGCCGCAGTGCTGCCTGCGGTCGCAGAAGCGCGCCCAGCCTATGTGACCGACTCGATCCCCCTCCACGCGGGCCCCGGGCCGGACTACCCGCAGGTCGCCTTGCTCCTACCGGGAACAGAAGTCGACGTCACGGGTTGCCTCCAGGGTTATCAGTGGTGCGACGTGGTCACCCCCCACGGACTTCGCGGCTGGGTGTGGAGCGGAACCCTTAGCTTTTCATGGGCGGGCGAGCCCCTGCCCCTGATCCAGTACGGCCCGTCCTTCGGCATTCCAGTGGTCGGTTTCATCATCGGCGACTATTGGTTCCACAATTACCGGGACCGTCCCTGGTATAGCGATCGCCATCACTGGCATCCGGCACCACCGGCAGTCCATCGCCACCCGAGCCCCCCGCCAGGATGGCAACCTGGCTGGGCCCCGGGCCGCGACCGCCCCTGGGAACCGCGCTGGCAGGATGGCGGGCGACACGAAGGACGGAGAGACAATCATGAAACTCGCCCCGACCGCCCGCCCCGCCAGGAACCCAGGCCGTCCTTTCCCCCGTCCGGTTCAAGCCCACCGCCGACCCCGGGAGCATGGGGGCCGCCGCAACACGCACCGCGACACGATGCACCCCGCATGGACGCCCCACGCTTCCCGAACGAGCCAAATTCGCGCTTCCGGCCTCCCCCTTCGGGCGAAATGCGCGGAGAACAAGGCCATGACCGGGGTCGAGGGCCGGAGAACCGATTCGGCGGGCGCCAATAAACGCTAAAGCGCCGCCAGCCGAGCGCGTGCATGACGCATTCCCCCGGGAGATGCAGTCTATTCACGACCATGCCTCAGGGGCCTCACCCTCCCGAAACGGACTTCCTGCTAGGCATCCGACCTCGGAGTCCGATAAGTGATGCACCGACCTCGTTGGTTTAAAGCCATCCCTGGCGTAGCGCCGCCCTGGCCACCCAAGCCTGACCAAACGCCAGCCCACCGTCCCCGGGGGGGACGTGCTGTGCCTCAAAGACCTGTAGTCCGCGCGCCAGCAGCCTGTGACGCAGACCAGCGGCAAGCACAAGGTTGTGAAAACAGCCGCCGGTCAATACCACGCTGCGAGTCCCCGACGCATAGGCGGCGTCGCTGATCCACTGGCTGAGCGCCTCCACCAGGGTGGCGTGAAAATGGGCTGCGCCGCGCGCAGCGTCATCCTCATCAGCAAGCTGAGCAAGCATGGGGTAGAGATTGAGCACAGACAGGCCACTCTCGACCCGGGAGTCGATGTGATACCCCCCTGGCAGAGGAAGACAGGCACCGAAGCGGCGCGCCAGCACTTCAAGCAACATGGCGGCCTGCCCTTCGTAAGTCATGACCTCGCAAACGCCCAGCAAGCCCGCGGCCGCGTCAAAGCAGCGTCCGAGGCTGGTGGTGGGCGGGCATCGCGCCCCGCGCAAAAGCATACCAAGCACTTGCTCCACGTTCGGGCGGGCGGCAAATCGCATGATCGCCTCATCACGACGCCCCAGGGCATGCAGTACGCCACAGGCCATGCGCCAGGGCTCGTGGGCAGCGCGATCACCACCGGGCAGAGGCAGCGGGCTCAGATGCCCCAGGCGCCGAAAAACCGCCCCCTGTACGTGCAGGAGTTCCCCCCCCCAGGGCATCCCGTCGGTGCCCAGGCCCACCCCATCTGCGGCCAGCCCAATCACGGGCTCGTCGATTCCGTGCTCTGCGCAGACCGCCGCAATGTGCGCGTGGTGATGCTGCACCGGAATGGCGGGAATACCGAGGCGCTCGGCCAGCGCCAGCGCAGCCCGGGTGGAGTAATAATCCGGGTGGGCATCGTGCGCCAATGCCTCAGGTTGTACGGCGAGGATTGTTTGAAGGTGCTCGGCTGCCTCGTCAAGCGCCGCGCACGCCTCGGGATTGTCGAGTCCGCCGATATGCTGCGAGAGAAAAGCCTCCCGGCCGCGGACGAGGCACAAACTGGCCTTGAAGTGGGCCCCGAAGGCGAGCACCGCAGGCCCCGTGTCGGACAGGGGCAGCGAGAGCGGCGTGAAGCCACGCGAGCGGCGTAAGAACTGGATGCCGCCGCCCGCCCCCTGTTCACTCCCCGCAGGCAAATCAGTGCGCACGCGCAGCACAGAATCATCGCAACGCACAACGATGTCCCGATCATGCATGAGCAGCACATCGGCAATCTCGCCCAGACGTTCGAAGGCCTCGTCGTTGCCCTGCACGAGGGGCTCCCCGTGGGGGTTGGCGCTGGTCATCACCAGGGTGAGGGGCTGGGCCGCGGCCAGCCACGCAGTGCCGACAGGGCGGCCGGCGGTCTCATGAAACAACAGGTAATGCAGCGGCGTATAAGGCAGCATCATTCCGACCTCGTCCAGCCCCGGAGCGACGCCAGGCAGGATGGCATCAAGATCGCCCTGTTTGCGGAGCAGCACAATCGGTCTCTCGGGGCTCTCCAGGATCGCGGCCTCGGCAGCAGTAAGCTGCGCCCAGCGTGCCACGCTTGGCAGATTCGCACACATCAGCGCGAGAGGTTCATGGGGGCGCCGCTTGCGCACACGCAGACGGGCAACGCTGTCCGGTAGCGAAGCGTCACAGGCCAGGTGAAAGCCTCCCAGCCCCTTGATCGCAACGATCTCCCCGAGCCTCAGGCGACGCAGGGTTTCTGCCACCGGATCTCGAGCCAGGGCACGCACACCATGAGGCTCGAAGAGAGACAATCGGGGGCCGCAAACCGGGCAGGCATTGGGCTCCGCATGGAAGCGGCGATCACCCGGGTGATGATATTCGGCCTCACACCCAGGGCACTGGATGAATCCAACCATGCTGGTACGTGCCCGATCGTAGGGCAACGCCCGGGTGATCGTATAGCGGGGGCCACAGTGGGTGCAGTTGATGAAGGGGTAGCGCCAGCGCCGATCATCAGGATCGAACAGCTCCCCCAGGCAAGATGGACATACCGTCACGTCCGGACCAATGGCCGTAGCCACCCCGCCCTCGACGCTCGGCAGAATCACGAAATCCTTGCGTGACAGATCGGGGGGAATGACTTCAGGCTCAATGGCATCCACCCGGGCAAGGGGGGGAGCTTCCGTTGCCAGGCATTGGGTGAAGGCGTCAAGCAGCGGTTCGCTTCCGTGGATCTCGATCTCCACGCCGCATCCGTCGTTGCGTACCCAGCCCGCAAGGCCGAGCTGAGTGGCAAAGCGATACACGAAAGGCCGGAAACCCACTCCCTGCACCACACCGCGGACCCGCAAACGCCGCGCAATACGGGTGGGATCGACAAACATCAGCATACGGACTCACCTTCCAGTCATTCCCACAACAACCCTGCCATTGGCAGCCTCGCGCAATCGGGGCGTTCCCGATACCGTGGTTCGCGGCGCGAACCCCACTCAAAAACTGCCATGCTGCACCTGCACAATACGCCTTTCCCTCCGTAAATTGCGAGCGTCGGCACTGGGGCTTGGGCGGTTTCGGGGGAGTCACCCGGAGGAAATCCGGCCTGCCGATGACCTTGCCATATGAAATGTGCCAATCGAGACATCCGAAACTACTGAAAAGACGGCATCAGCATGACTTTTGTCGCATGATCGAAAACATTCCACTACACCTTTGAAAGCCCGCTGCTTTATCTTCCGAGGATCATGAAAGTATTCTTGACCGCCGTTTCGGCATTCGCCCTGTGCGCGACCCCGGCCCTCGCGCAAACCCCGCCTCCCGCCCCCGCCCAGGCTGCCGCTCAGAACACCAGCCCAGCGGGCGACACCGCGCTGCCCTCCCCACCGAAGATCACCCGCTGGGAAAACACCGGCATGACGCCGACAGAGGCGCGGGAATGGCAGACTTACAACCTCACTCCGAATGAGGCCGTCAACTGGAAACGCGCCGGCTTCGCTCCGCTCGTTGCCCGCACCTGGTCAGACAAGGGCTTCGATCCGGATGAAGCACGCGAGTGGCTTGACTCAGCCAAGACCAGCCGCAGCCTGATGTCCGAACTCGACCAGTCGGACCCAAGTCAATGGAAGCGGGAAGGCTTTTCCCCCAATGACCGCCTGGCCTGGTGGGAAGCGGGCTTCGTGTTCGAGGATGCCCTTCTCCTTGCCCGTGCGGGCATGGCACCAGCGGACGCCGCATGGAACGGGCACGAGAAACTCAAGCAACTCAAGGGTGGGGCAACGGAGCCGGCAAAAATCGACACCCCGCAACCCGGCACCACCTTGACCATACCCAGTCTGGCGTCCATATGGGGCGTCGTGGGGCCATATGTCACATTCGGGTTGGCGGTGTTCGTCGCGTTCATCTGCGGCGGTCTCGCCTTTTTCCTACTCCGACGCAAGCAGATCAACCGTCAGCTTAAGACTTCCGACGAGGCGGCCGGCCCCGACAGTGAGCTGCCCACAACCTCCGACGAGCCCGCCTCCCAGCCCCTGAGTGAGACCCCACCCAAGCGCCGCCCGGCGCGCCGCTTTGCTCTGACGAGGCCCGCAACCCCCCACTGCCTGCACTGCAAGAGCCTTGACGTGCGGCCTTCGCGAATGCATCCGCACCGCTTCGCCGGGATCAATTTCACTGAGTACTTTCGCTGCCGCAAATGCGGCCGGCACTTTGCCATCGTCAGCTACACGCCCATCCTTGCCGCAGGTGGCGCGGTTGTGCTGGTACTGACCTTTCTCACCTCAAGCTTCATTTACACCTTGTCCTTGATCCACTGAGAGGCGAAACCACACCGATGACACCCCCCGCCATCCGGCAGGTTAACTTTGACGACCCAGCCTGTACGGCTGACTTCCTTGACCTGCTTGATCATTACATGCGTGGCCCCAGCGGCGGCGGGAAGGGAATGACGCTCGCATTACGCGAAAGCCTTCCGGCGGCGCTGCGCCAGCGCCCCACGGTTTTGAGTTTCATCGCCTACGCGGGCAGCCGAGCGGTGGGACTGATCAATTGCGTCGAAGGCTTTTCGACTTTTGCGGGACGCCCCCTCCTCAATATCCACGATATCGTCGTGCACGACGACTTTCGCCGCCAAGGCATTGGCAAGGCCCTGCTGGCCCATGCAGAGCACATCGCCAGGGCGCGAAACTGCTGCAAATTGACCCTGGAGGTCCTCGAAGGCAACGTTGAAGCGCGGCGCGCATACGAAGGCTTTGGGTTCAGGGGCTATCAGCTCGATCCAGCCATGGGGCAGGCGCATTTCATGGAAAAAAAGATCTGACCTTCGAGCCCGCACGGCAAGGGTCGTAAACGAAGAAGCCCGGCTTGCACCGGGCTTCTTCGTTTACGACCCTTGCGCGGAAATTCAGCGCTGGACCTGGGTCACGTCCCGCACCGCACCGGTATCGGCACTGGTGGTGAGCGCCGCATAGGCCTGCAGCGCTGCGGAGACGTGGCGCACGCGATTGGCGGGCTTCCAGCCGCGCGCATCCTGGGCCGCCCGACGCCGGGCCAGTTCGGCGTCGGCCACGGCAAGCCGGATGCGACGGTTGGGAATGTCGATCTCGATCACATCCCCCTCTTCCACCAGCCCGATGGCACCACCACATGCGGCCTCCGGCGAGGCATGCCCGATGGACAGCCCCGAAGTGCCGCCGGAGAAGCGGCCGTCGGTCAGCAGCGCACAGCTCTTGCCCAGGCCCTTGGACTTCAGGTAGCTGGTCGGATAAAGCATTTCCTGCATGCCCGGCCCGCCCTTCGGTCCCTCATACCGGATCACGACCACGTCACCCGCGACGATCTGGTCGGCGAGAATCCCGGCCACCGCATCTTCCTGACTCTCGAAGACGCGGGCACGCCCGGTAAACGTCCAGATGGACTCGTCAACACCGGCGGTCTTCACGATGCAGCCTTTTTCGGCGATATTGCCGTAAAGCACGGCGAGGCCACCGTCCTGACTGAACGCATTGGCCTTGTCACGGATCACCCCCCTGCTTCGATCCAGATCCAGCTCGTTCCAGCGCCGATCCTGACTGAACGCAACCTGAGTCGGCACACCGCCCGGCGCCGCCTTGTAGAACTGGAACACACCGCTGTCATGGGCTTGCATCACATCCCAGCTTGCCAGGGCTTCGGCCATGGTCCTGGTATGTACGGTGGGCAGATCGGTATGCAGCAGACCGGCGCGATCAAGCTCACCAAGGATGGCCATGATGCCGCCTGCGCGGTGAACATCTTCGATATGAACGTCGGACACCGCCGGAGCAACCTTGCACAGGCATGGCACCTTACGCGAGATGCGATCAATGTCATTCATGGTGAAGTCGACACCAGCCTCCTTGGCGGCCGCCAGCAGATGCAGCACGGTGTTGGTGGAGCCACCCATGGCCACATCCAGGCTGATGGCATTTTCGAAGGCTTTGAAGCTGGCGATCGAGCGGGGCAGCACCGATTCGTCGTCCTTCTCGTAATAGCGGCGAGCCAGATCGACAATTCCCCGGCCTGCCCGGCGGAAGAGCTGTTCCCGATCCGCATGGGTGGCCACCACCGTGCCATTGCCGGGCAGCGACAAGCCCAGCGCCTCGGTCAGGCAGTTCATGGAATTGGCGGTGAACATGCCGGAACAGGAGCCGCAAGTGGGGCAGGCCGAACGCTCGATGGCATCCACCTCCTCGTCCGAGCAACTGCTGTCAGCAGCCTTGACCATCGCATCCACGAGATCGAGGGAAATCACCTTGGCTTCCCACTTGACCTTCCCCGCCTCCATGGGCCCGCCCGAAACGAAAATCGCCGGAATGTTGAGACGCAGCGCCGCCATCAGCATGCCCGGGGTGATCTTGTCACAGTTGGAAATGCACACCATGGCATCGGCCGTGTGGGCATTGCACATGTACTCAACGCTATCGGCGATCAAGTCGCGGGAAGGGAGGCTGTAAAGCATGCCTCCGTGCCCCATGGCAATGCCATCATCAATGGCGATCGTATTGAATTCCTTGGCGACCCCGCCCGCAGCTTCAATCTCCCGCGCCACCAGTTGCCCCAAGTCTTTGAGGTGTACGTGACCGGGCACGAACTGGGTAAAGCTATTCACCACCGCGATGATCGGCTTTTCGAAATCACCATCCTTCATGCCGGTGGCGCGCCACAGGGCGCGGGCGCCGGCCATGTTGCGACCGGCGGTGGAAGTGCGGGAACGATACTGGGGCATCTCGAGGACTCCGTCTTGAAACAAATGGATTTGTTGCCAGCCTTCCATTCTAGCCCTTCAGGACGCCCGCACTGCCAGAGGATGCGTTACAGGGCGTGCAGCAAGGCTTACGCACACGTCAGTTCGGGTAATCCCCCATTGGCCGCACAGTCGTCATTGCCCCTTAATGAAGGGCATAAGCACCGCGCAAATAGAGAGTTCCTGCCCAGGATGCGAACGCACCATTCGTTACATTTGAGCAACGGTCTGGACACGCTTGGGCACTAGGCTTCGCGGCATAAGAAAACAACGGAGACTCCGCAATGACCGCATTGCCCACCCTGGCCTTGATCCTCACGATCGGCCTTGCCTTTGCCCTGGCGCACCGGAGTGCGTCACGTCCCGTGCAATCCATCCGTATCCGGCGTCAGCCTCTCCACTCCACCCGGGCGAAGTGATTTCGCCCTCCAACCGGGAAGCCCCATGAGCGAGTTCATCCTGGAAACCACCGGCCTGACCAAGGAGTTCAAGGGCTTTGCGGCGGTGTCCAACGTGGACCTGAAGGTCCGCCGTGGCCATATCCACGCCCTTATCGGCCCCAATGGTGCCGGCAAGACCACCGTATTCAACCTGCTCACCAAGTTCCTGCCTCCCACGCGGGGCAGCATCGTCTTCGATGGGCAGGACATCACCCGTGAAGCCCCGGCGGTCACGGCCCGCCGAGGCTTGGTCCGCTCCTTTCAGATCTCGGCGACATTTCCGCATCTGACGGTCATGGAAAACGTGCGGATCGGACTGCAAAGGAAGCTGGGGACCGAATTTCATTTCTGGCGCTCCGAGAAAAGCCTGGACGTTCTCAACGACCGCGCGATGGAACTGCTCGAATCGGTGGATCTGGGCAGCTTTGCTGACACCGTCACGGCCGAGATGCCCTACGGCCGCAAACGCGCTCTCGAGATCGCCACAACCCTGGCGCTTGAACCGATGATGATGCTCCTCGACGAACCCACCCAGGGCATGGGCCACGAGGACATCGGACGGGTGGTCGATCTGATCCGCAAGGTATCCGCCAATCGCACCATCCTGATGGTCGAGCACAACCTCTCGGTGGTGGCCAACCTCTGCGACCGCATCACCGTATTGCAGCGTGGCAGCGTGCTGGCAGAAGGCCCTTACGAGGAAGTCTCGAAAAACCCGCAGGTGCTTGAAGCCTATGTGGGCTCCAGCGACATGAACGACGCCCACCACTGACCGGAAGCGATCCATGACCAGCGCCTTCGACCCCAAGCCCGAGATGCTGCGGATCAACGATCTGCATGCTTTCTACGGCGAGTCCCATATTCTCCATGGCATTGATCTGCATGTCGGCCGGGGTGAATGCATCACCCTTCTCGGCCGCAATGGCTCGGGCCGCTCCACCACACTGAAATCCATTCTGGGGCTGGTCGGCCGGCGCACAGGATCGATCATGGTGAACGGCAAGGACGTGATTGCCGAACCCACCCACCGCATGGCCCGCTACGGCATCGGCTACGTCCCCGAGGAACGCGCCATCTTCGCCTCCCTCTCCACCGAGGAGAACCTGATGCTGCCACCCCAGGTGGCCAGTGGTGGAATGACCGTGGACGAGATCTACGGAATGTTCCCCAATCTGCTGGAACGCCGCACCAGTCCCGGCACCAAGCTCTCCGGCGGCGAACAGCAGATGCTCGCCATGGCCCGGGTACTGCGCACCGGCGCAAAGCTGCTGCTGCTCGACGAGATCACCGAGGGCCTCGCTCCGGTCATCGTCAAGAAACTGGGGGAAGTCATCGTCGAACTCAAAAAGCGCGGCTTCACCATCGTGCTGGTGGAGCAGAACTTCCGCTTCGCCGCGCCTCTGGCAGACCGCCATTACGTACTGGAGCACGGCGAGATCATCGCCACGATCACCAAGGAAGAACTACCCGGAAAGATGGACTGGCTACACCAAACCCTCGGCGTCTGAGCCGGCTCGACACAACAAAGAAGGAGAGAGACATGACCATGAAGAAAGCGATTTCCATCGCCTGCACCGCCGCCCTGGCCACCCTATCCGCGGGCGCCCAGGCGCAGGTTTCCGGGGGCGTGGTAAAGATCGGCGTGCTGACCGACCTGTCCGGCACCTATTCCGATCTGGCGGGCTCCGGCGCCGTGCTGGCCACCAAGATGGCCGTCGAGGATTTCATCGCCAAGGAGAAGCCCAACTTCAAGATCGAGGTGGTGAGCGCCGACCACCAAAACAAAGCCGACATCGCGTCGAACAAGGCTCGCGAGTGGTTCGAACGTGAGGGCGTGGACACCGCCACCGAACTGGTTACCACCTCCGTAGCGCTGGCGGTGATGAAGATCGCCAAGGAGAAAGACCGCATCGCCCTCATGAGCGGTCCTGCCTCCACCCCCATCACCAATGAGCAGTGCAACGACGTCACTGTCCATTACACCTACGACACCTACGCCCTGGCCAATGGCACGGCCAAGGCCGTAACCAAGCAGGGTGGCAAGAGCTGGTTCTTCCTGACCGCCGACTACGCCTTCGGCCAGGCCCTGGAAAAAGATGCCTCGGCGGTTGTCTCCGCCAATGGGGGCAAGGTGCTCGGCTCGGTCCGTCACCCCTTCCCCGGCTCCGACTTCTCCTCCTTCCTGCTCAAGGCACAGTCCTCTGGCGCTCAGGTGATCGGCCTCGCCAACGCAGGCGCCGACACCACCAACGCCATCAAGCAGGCCGCCGAATTCGGCATCACCCCGACCCAGTCCCTGGCCGGCCTGCTGATGTTCATCACCGACATTCACTCCCTCGGCCTCAAGACCACCCAGGGTATGTACCTGACCGAAGGCTTCTACTGGGATTTGAATGACGAGACCCGCGCCTGGTCCAAGCGCTTCTTCGGCGTGCAGAAGAAGATGCCGACCATGGTCCAGGCCGGTCAGTACTCGTCGGTTTATCACTACCTGAAGGCCGTCAAGGCTGCCGGCACGGACGACACCAAGAAGGTCATGGCCCAGATGAAGAAGATGCCGATCAACGACTTCTTTGCCAAGAATGGTCAGATCCGCGATGACGGCCGGATGGTCCACGACATGTACCTGATGCAGGTGAAGAAGCCCGCAGAGTCCAAGTATCCGTGGGATTACTACAATGTGCGCCAAGTGATCCCGGCGGCTGAGGCCTTCCAGCCGCTGGCCCAGTCCCGCTGCCCGCTGGTCAAGAAATAAGCCGCTGCAACCACGACCCCCGGAGCGGCCCTGCGCCGCTCCGGCCCTGGAGTGACCCATGGAAATTTTCGGCGTCCCGTCCGCCCTGCTGGGCAGCCAGTTGCTGATCGGGCTGATCAACGGCTCGTTCTACGCCATCCTCAGCCTTGGGCTGGCGATCATCTTCGGCCTGCTCAACATCATCAACTTCGCCCACGGCGCCCAGTACATGATGGGTGCCTTCATCGCCTGGTTGGCCCTTACCAAGTTCAACGTCAACTACTGGGTCGCGCTGATTGCCGCACCGCTGCTGGTAGGCCTGTTCGGGGTGATCCTCGAACGCACGATGCTGCGCAAACTCTACAAGCTCGACCATCTTTACGGGCTGCTTCTCACCTTCGGTCTGGCTCTGATCATTGAAGGCGTCTTCCGCGATCAGTTCGGTATTTCGGGTGAATCTTACGAAGTTCCCGATGCCCTCGCCGGGGGTATCAATCTGGGCTTTATGTTCCTGCCGATCTATCGCGCCTGGGTCATCGTCGCATCTCTCACCGTATGTTTCGGCACCTGGTTCATGATCGAGAAGACCCGCCTGGGCGCCTATCTGCGTGCCGGCACCGAAAACTCGCAGATTGTCCAGGCACTCGGCATCAACGTCCCCCTGTTGATCACCTTCACCTACGGCTACGGCGTCGCCCTCGCGGCCTTTGCCGGTGTCCTTGCCGCGCCAGTGTTCCAGGTCAATCCGCTGATGGGCTCCAACCTGATCATCGTGGTGTTCGCGGTCGTGGTCATCGGCGGCATGGGCTCCATCCTGGGCTCCATCGTCACCGGCATTGGGCTTGGTCTTATCGAGGGGCTGACCCGGGTTTTCTACCCGGAAGCCTCCGCCGTCGTGGTCTTCGTCATCATGGTCATCGTCCTGCTGGTTCGGCCCGCGGGTCTGTTCGGCAAGGCTTGAAAGGACATTCCGTGAGCACAACAAAGCAGCCCTCTGCCCTGATCAAGACCGAGGTCTTGTACACCGGCCTGTTCATCGTCGGGCTCATCGCGCCCTTCGCGGTCTATCCAACCTTTCTGATGAAGCTGTTCTGCTTCGCCCTTTTTGCCAGCGCCTTCAACCTGCTTCTCGGCTTTGCCGGCCTCCTGTCCTTCGGCCATGCGGCTTTCCTCGGTACAGCCGGCTACATCTGCGGGCTGATGGTGCGCGACATGGGCGTCACGCCCGAGGTCGGCATCATCGCGGGAACCGCGGCGGCCGGCCTGCTTGGCTGGCTGTTTGGGGTGCTCGCCATCCGGCGTACCGGCATTTACTTCGCGATGATCACGCTCGCCCTGGCCCAGATGGTCTATTTCATCGTGCTCCAGGTGAAAGCCACCGGCGGCGAAGACGGTCTGCAAGGCGTGCCCCGGGGTCACCTCTTCGGCCTGATCGACATGTCCGACAACGTTGCCATGTACTACTTGGTCTATGCCGTGTTCAGCATAGGCTTCTTCATCATCTACCGGACCATCCATTCACCCTTTGGTCAGATCCTCAAGGCAATACGCGAAAACGAACCGCGGGCGATCTCCCTGGGTTATGACGTGAATAAGTTCAAGCTGATGGCCTTCGTGATCTCCGCGTCACTGGCCGGTCTGGCCGGCGCCACCAAGACCCTCGTGTTCCAGCTCGCCTCCCTCTCGGACGTTCACTGGCACATGTCGGGAGAAGTGGTGCTGATGACGCTGCTGGGTGGGCTGGGCACCATTCTCGGCCCGGCGGTCGGATCGGCCACCATCGTGACGCTGCAAAACGAACTGGCGGACAAGGTCGGTTCGTGGGTGACGGTGATCATGGGCCTGATTTTCGTGGTCTGCGTGCTCGCCTTCCGGCGCGGCATTGTTGGCGAAATCCAAGCCTTGATCCAGCGCGCGGGCATCCGCTGAGGGGCACGCCACGGGGGCGCTTGGCCCCACAACAGGGAAACGGACGGCCTGAACCGTCCGTTTCCCTTTGAAGTACCTCAGACCCGGAAGCGCGAGACCGTCTGATGGAGCTGGGTCGCCAGGTCTTCCATATCGTGGGCCGCGCGGGCGGTGGACTCGACCGCCTCGGAATTTTCCCGGGCCATCACCGCAATCGTTTCGATGCTTTCAGCCACTGCCGCACTCGCTGTGCGCTGCCGCTCGGTGGCTTCGGCAATTTCATCCAAACCATGCCCCACGTCCACCACCGATGCGTTGGCCGCCTCAATCGCACTCGAGACGGAAACCACTGCCGTGCGGCTTGAGCCGAGATGTTCCAGCCCCTGATTGATCGCCTGCCGTACCGCCACAGACTGCTTTGAAAGCCGCGACGTCACCGCATCGATCTCTCCTGCCGAGCGTGCGGACTTTTCCGCCAACTTGCGCACCTCGTCAGCCACCACCGCGAATCCGCGCCCTTGCTCACCCGCCCGGGCGGCTTCAATCGCTGCGTTGAGCGCGAGCAGATTGGTCTGCTCGGCAATCTCCCTGACCTCCTGGGTCATCAGGGTGATGGACGAAGTGGACTGCACGAACTCCTCGACGGAAGTCGCCATCTGGCGCACGGCATCCTCAGCAAGTCCGACCTCGGCCACCAGTGATTCGAGCGTGCGACCACCCTCTTCGGCCCGCCGCAAGCTTTCCTGCGAGCGTTGATGCACCCGTTCGGCACTGCCCGCCACGTCGGCGATATTGGCCACCATCCGTTCAACGGCTGAAGCGGCACTTACAGACTGCATGTTCTGCTGGCGCGACCCCTCGGCGACGCGTCCCGCGCTCGCCGCCAGTTGATGGGCCGACCCGGTCACCCGGGAGGCGGATTCCGACACATGTCGAACCAGTTGGGCAATGGTGCCGAGCATCTCGTTGAACGTGGCGGCGGTCTGGCCGATCTCGTCCTTACCAGACACATTGAGACGACGGGTCAGATCCCCCTCTCCCTTGGCAATCTCCGCAAGGCTCAGGTTCATCTCCGCCAGGGGTCTGACCACGAATCTGCGTATGAAAAACACTACAAAAATGATCAATGGCAGCGACAGTACCAAGGCGCTGAAAATGCTCTTCCACATGAACGAATCAACGGCGGCATCTACCTTGTCGAGGGATACCTTCATGCTCACCAGCCCGAGCGCGCTGCCCACGGGAACCTGGTGGCAGCCAACGCAATTCTTGCCCAGATAGTTTTCGGATGCGAGGGCGGGCTTGACCACCCTCAGGTACTCCCCGAGCTGGGGGTCCCGCTCCAACCGGACCACCTCCTTGCCGCTATCCAATGCGATCTTCTCATCCGCATCAAGCGGCTGGGAGGGTCGATTTCCGGAGCCAAACTGCTTCGAGACCGCATCCCCACGGATCACCACGAGATCCTTGATGATTGACAACTGCTTGATCTGGTCGAGAAACACTTCGCGTTGCCCGACCGTTCCCGTGATCATCATCCCGGTCAGGCCTGCCATCGTCATCTCGTTGATCGAATGGGCAAAATCCTCTGCCTGGGCAATCGCCATATCCCGATTGACCCGGGTTTCCCAAGCGATCATGCCGCCCCAGGCAATGAGCAGCATCAACCAGATAGCCCCAGTCAGACGCAACCAGATGGGCGTGTCAGCCAGCTTGTACATGTTGTGTCCCTCCAGACAGCCACGATCATTGCGTCATGGTCTGCGTGTAACCAGTGCGCGGGTCTACGGCAGGGACATTGTGCGCCTTAAGGCGGCAGTGGGAAAATTATCAGTTAGAAGCCGGGCGGGCGTTGAGGCGCTGGGTCGCGGCATTCCAATCGGCTCGGGCCAGCAGCGGCCAAGCCATAAGGGCACGATCAATGGATGCGTCGATCAGTTCGGATTCTTCCCGCCGCGGCGGTTTGAGGACGAAGTTAACCACTTCGTTGCGGTCACCGGGGTGCCCGATGCCCACCCGCAGGCGCCAGAAATCCTGTGTGCCCAGATGGGCGGTGATGTCCTTGAGGCCGTTATGGCCACCCAGACCACCCCCGAACTTGAGCCGCAACTGCCCTGGGGGAATGTCGAGTTCGTCATGAACAACCAGAATCTCCGCCGGGGCAATGCGGTAGAAACGCGCCAGCGCGGCCACCGACTGACCGGAGCGATTCATGAAGGTCTGGGGCATCAGCAGCCAAACCCCGTCGGCGCGGGCATTGGCGGCCAAGCCATGGAAACGGGCTTCCTTGCTGAAAGAAGCACCCAGTTCGCGGGCAAGGCGCTCACAAAACCAAAACCCGGCGTTATGCCGGGTTTCAGCGTATTCACTACCCGGATTGCCAAGGCCAACGATGAGCTTCGGTGCAGGCTGCTGGCTCATCGTTCAAGTGGCCCCGCAATCCTCGGGCAATCAGGCAGCCGGGGTTTCCTCGGCGGCATCGTCACCACCGCGAACGGCCAGGATGGTAGCCACGACCGGGTCTTCACCGTGGGTCAGAGCCTTCACGCCCTTGGGCAGGTTCAGGGCGGAAACGTGAATGGAAGCGCCGCTCTTGAGATCCTTAAGGTCCACTTCGATGAACTCGGGCAGATCGCCCGGCAGGCACTCGAGGTCGAGTTCGGTCATCGGATGGGACACCATGCCGCCTTCCAGCTTGACACCCGGGGCAACGTCGGCATTGATGAAGTGCAGGGGCACCTTCACGTGGATCTTGTGGGTGGCATCAACGCGCTGGAAATCCAGGTGCAGAACCTGCTGCTTGTACGGGTGCCACTGGGTGTCCTTGAGGATCACGGACTGGTTGGTGCCATCCAGAACCATGGTCAGCACGGATGCGTGGAAGGCCTCGTTGCGCAGAGCGTGGAAGATCTCGTTGTGATCCACTTCGATCTGGGCGGGGGCGCCGGAACCGTAGACGATGCCGGGCACATTGCCGGCGCGACGCAGGCGGCGGCTCGCACTCGTGCCCTGCAGAACGCGCGTCTTGGCGTTGAATTGAATGGTCATATCACTACTCCAGTTGATGGGCCCGTCCGCGACCAGACGGGCTGAAAAAACCGGCGGGCTCGCACCCACCGGCTTGAAAACAGATGTCTTACTCGTTGAACAGCGAGCTGACGGACTCTTCGTTGCTGATCCGCAGAATGGTGTCGGCGAGGAGTTCGGCAATGGACACGAAACGGATCCGCTTGCAGGCCCGGGCTTCGTCGGACAGCGGAATGGTATCGGTCACCACCAGCTCGTCCAGATCGGATTCATTGATGCGACTGATGGCGGGTCCGGACAGCACGGCATGGGTGCAGTAGGCCATGACACGCTTGGCGCCGTTTTCCTTGAGGGCCTGGGCGGCCTTGCACAGGGTGCCGGCGGTATCGACGATATCGTCCATGATCACGCAGGTGCGGCCTTCGACTTCACCGATGATGTTCATCACCTCGGACACATTGGCCTTGGGGCGACGCTTGTCGATGATGGCCAGATCGCACTCAAGGCGCTTGGCAAAGGCGCGAGCCCGCACCACACCGCCGACGTCGGGCGAGACCACCATCAGGTCTTCATACTTTTGCTTCTCCAGGTCATCGAGCAGCACGGGCGCCGCATAGATGTTGTCCACCGGAATATCGAAGAAGCCCTGGATTTGGTCGGCGTGGAGATCCACCGTGAGAACGCGCTGCACGCCAGCGGCCTGGAGCATGTTGGCCACGACCTTGGCGGTGATGGGCACACGGGCCGAACGGGGGCGCCGATCCTGGCGGGCATAGCCGAAATACGGAATCGCTGCGGTGATGCGACCGGCGGAAGCCCGCTTCAGCGCATCCACCATGATCAGCAACTCCATGATGTTATCGTTGGTGGGAACGCAGGTCGGCTGCAGGACGAAGACGTCCTTGCCGCGCACGTTCTCGAGAAGTTCGACATTGACCTCGCCGTCCGAGAAGCGGCCAACCGTGGCCGAACCCAAAGACTTCCCAAGGCGGCGCACAACGTCTGCTGCCAGTTTGGGGTTGGCGTTGCCGGTGAAAACCATCAGGCTGCCCGAAGCCATGATCACCTCTCGTTACTGCGAAGTAGAACAGCTTGAAACAAAACGGGCAGGTTTTTGGCCTGCCCGCTGAATTTGGCTGGGGAAGAAGGATTCGAACCTTCGAATGCCGGAATCAAAATCCGGTGCCTTGACCAACTTGGCGACTCCCCAAAATCGTTATCGCCACCTACACAAGCCACCCCTTGAGCGGATGCCTGTCCAGCCCTGCGGCTACCCAGACCTTCCAGCCTTGCGGGGCTGCCGTTGCAACCTGATCTGCTTCCTCCTTCGAATCGAAGGGGGCAAAGATGCAGGCTCCTGAACCACTCATTCTTGCTGCCCCGTGCTGCGACAACCAGACCAGCGCTTCAGCTACTTCGGGAAACCGTTTGCAGACTGTCGCCTGCATGTCGTTTCGCGTTGCATGTGTTGCGAAGGCGCGCATTATTATGGGTTCAGTGTCCCGCGTCAACTCTTCGGCCGAAAAAATTTCCGCGGTGGGCACTGCAACATCGGGCGCCACCATCACGTACCAGGCCGGGGGCACACTCAAGGGCTGGAGCGCCTCTCCAACACCTTCGGCAAAAGCGGTCTCGCCAAAAATGAAAAAAGGCACGTCAGCGCCCAGCGCCAATCCGATCTCCTGAAGACGTCTTCCGGGAAGCTCGCAAGCCCACATCCGGTTCAATGCGATCAATACGGTGGCCGCATCGGAACTCCCGCCGCCAAGCCCGCCACCCATGGGAATCCGCTTGCGCACACCAATCTCCGCCCCCATCCTGGTGCCCGTGGCCTGTTGCAGAGTGCGGGCCGCGCGCACCACGAGATCAGCCTCGGCGGCGACGCCGGGAACATCCGTAGTCCGCAGGATGCGCCCGTCGGATCGGGGTCGGAGATGGATTTCATCGCCCCAGTCGAGCAGGCGGAAGGCCGTCTGGAGCAGGTGGTAGCCATCCGGGCGGCGGCCGACGATATGCAGGAAAAGATTGATCTTGGCCGGCGCGGGAAGACGCACCTCCGCGGCGGACGGATCGAAGGCGATGGGATGCATGTCAGGGATTCCAGGAATCGACGATCAGTCGCAGGCGCGTGTCGCCACGGTGGATGTCCAATTTTCGGGGCAGATCGTCCGGCCCATCCTCCGCATAGTCGATGTAATCAATGGTCCAGCCCGCATCGATCACCTGGCGCGGGCGCCCAAGGGCATCAGTGGCACGCAACTCGGCACCGGGCCCGACACGCGCGGTCACCCAGCGAGGGAGCTCGGCAAAAGGTGCGCTGACGCCCAGAACACCCTCGGCAAGCTCAGCAGCCGTCCCGGCAGTCACCTGGCGGCCATCGGAGAGCGTCATCCGGGCCCCACCCAGCTCGCTGTCGATGCGGGCAAGCCCCTGCCCCAGCGGCCCCACGAACAGCCAGGTATCGCGCTCCCGGGCATGCTGCCAATCCAGGCCGACGACAGCGCTGCGCTCCCCGTCCCGCACCTGTAGTCGCCCCGTCAATTGGAAACCCGGGAGCTCGGCAAGAGCGCGCAGAGGGACGGCGGGCCGGCTTTCCGGCACGGCGGCGCAGGCGGCCAAGCCCAGCAGACTCACCAGTGCAAGGGCTTTCAAGGCTTGAACTTCTTGATTACGTCGGCAAGCACGGTGTTCTCGGGATGCGCCTTGGCAGCATCCTTCCAGGTGCGGGCTGCCTCGTCACGCCGCCCCATCATCCACAACACCTCGCCGAGATGCGCGGCGATCTCGGGATCTGCACGCAACTGGAACGCACGCTTGAGCTCGACCAGGGCGCCATCCAGATTTCCGCGCCTGTACAGGGCCCACCCCAGGCTATCCAGAATGAAGGCGTCGTTCGGGGCGAGTTCGAGGCCTTTGCGGATCAGGCTCTCGGCCTCGTCGAGCCGCACATTGCGATCCACCAGAGAGTAGCCCAGGGCGTTGTAGGCGTGGGCATGGTCCGGCTTGATGACAATCAGCTTGCGCAAACGGCCTTCCATCACTTCCAGACGTCCGATGCGCTCGGCCATCAATGCCGATTCATACAAGAGATCGATGTTGTCCGGGGTCTGGCGTAGCGCATCATCGAGCACATCGAAAGCCTCTTCATTGCGCCCGGCTTCCCGAAGGATCTGCGCTTCAGCAAGGATGAACTGCGGGCGCTCGTCGGCTGCTCCATCGTGCGCCAGCACCTGGAGGTGCCGACGCGCATCCTGCATCCGCCCGCTGGCGAGCAGAACCTGCGCCACCCGCACCTGGGCCGCAACAAAACGGCTGCCGGGCGCCACGGCCTTGTACCAACCGATAGCCTCGTCGTAGCGTTTTCCTTCCTCGGCGATCTGCCCCAGATAGCTGCGGATGCTGTCGGGCTCCGCGAAGCCCAGATCAAGCAAGTGCCGGAAATGCCGCTCGGCGGAAGCCCGGTCGCCGATCTGCATGGACAGCAGACCGGCAGCATGGACAGCATCCTTGTCATCGGGGGCGCGCTGCAGTATCTGCTCGAACTGAGCCTTGGCGGGCTCAAACTGTTTGGCGGCCACCAGCATGCGGGCCAGCGTGATGCGCGGCTCGCGAGCCTCGGGGTGCTGCTCAAGATAGCCTCGCAGCGCACCGACACCCGAGCCCGGCGAGGCTTCCTCCTGAAACTGGGCCTTCAACACCACAGCCTGCTCCCAATCGGGGCGCAGGCGCAGGGCACCCTCCAGCGCCTCTGCCGCTCCCCCATTGTCGCCGGCAACAAAGGCCGCATTGGCACGCGCAAACCAGGCCTCGGGCAGCGTGACATAGGGCTCGGTCAAGTCGGTGACAAGACGGCGGATCAGCCCCTTGTCGGGAATCCGCGCCAAGCCTCGGTTCAATCCCATGAGGGCGGCCCCGATCGCATCACCTTGGCGCGCCAGTGCATCGGCCAGATTAGTACGCAATTCATCAATGCGCGCCGCGCTCGACAAGGCACCGGACGCCTGCTGCTGGGCATGCACCGAACCGGGTTCCAACTCAAGCCAGAGCCGGGACGCCTCACTCGACAGATCGGCATCTCGCGCGAACAGCGCCATCTCGGCGGCGCGCCGGGCAATTCGGCCATCCCGGGTGCGGCGCGCAAGATCCATATAGGAGCGCGCCGCCATTCCCGTCTGCCCCCTGGCCGCGGCGATCTCGGCAAGCAGCATCTGGCGGAGAATCTGCGGGGTCAGCTCCTGGGGAGGATAGGCGGCCTGTCTTGAGGCATCGTCTTCAGCCCCATCCTGCTGCGCGTGGACCCCGCCTGCAAACAGAGTGGCCGAAACGAACAGGGCGGCCAGCAGTCGGGCCGGTCGAACGGGGCGAAAAATGGGCTTCATGGGACTCTCTGGATAGGCTTTCGGGCTCCGGTCGGCCACCGTCCCGACAAGCTCGCAACGGCGCGACATGGGCTTGGATCACGCGGCTACAATAGGGTTCGCCGGATGTTAGGCGGTTTCCCCAAGCCCAGCAAGCGAGCCTCTCCGCCCACCCTCATGCCCGAACTGCCCGAAGTCGAAACCACCCGCCGGGGAATCGCACCCGCGCTGCTCCATCGCTCGAGCACGGGCGCCATCGTCCGCAACCCCCGTCTTCGCCTCCCCGTACCCGACGATCTGGGCGCCACGATCCGGGGCCTGGAATTGGTGTCGGTGGAGCGCCGCGCCAAGTATCTGTTGCTGCGTTTCGCCACCGGCAGCCTGCTGATTCACCTGGGGATGTCGGGAAGCCTGCGCATCGTGCCCGCGACGACGGAGCCGGATAAACATGACCACCTCGACATCCTCTTTGGAGACACGGCCCTGCGCCTGCGCGACCCACGCCGCTTCGGGCTGGTGCTCTGGCAGGACGGTCCGGCACCCCACCCGCTGCTTGCCGGGCTTGGCATCGAGCCCCTCAATGACGACTTTGACGGCCCCTGGCTGCATCGGGCCGGGCGCGGCCGCAAGACACCGTCCAAACTCTTCTTGATGGACGGGCACCAGGTGGTGGGCATAGGCAACATCTACGCCTCCGAAAGCCTGTTCAGGGCCGGCATCGACCCCGTGACACCGATCGGCGAGCTGGGACCGCGACGCTGCGCGCGCCTCGTCGCATGCATCCGCGAAACGCTCCAGGACGCTTTGGCCGCCGGCGGCAGCACGCTACGGGACTTCGTCAGCAGCGACGGCGCCCCCGGCTACTTCCAGCAACAGTACTTTGTGTATGGACGTGCGGGTGAGCCGTGCCGGAAATGCGCCACCCCCATCCGCAAACGCATCATGGGCCAGCGGGCCACCTTCTTCTGCCCCCGCTGTCAACGCTGAAACGGTTTCGGTCGGCCTCGTTCCCGTTTATGCTAAACATCTTTACGATTTCCGCCGGCTTAGCGGCTCCCATCCAGGAATGAATCCCGTGAAGGACGCACACATGCTTGCCGAACACTTCTCCGCCTATACCCAATGGCGGGGGAATGTCGCCTCCGGCATCGGAGAACTGCGCAAATGGCTGCAACTGAACGAGATCGGAGACGCCCAATCCGATCTGCGCCTGCAATACCTCCTCGACCGACTGCGAGAGGACAAGCTGATCGTCGCCTTTGTCGCCGAGTTTTCACGGGGCAAGTCGGAACTCATCAACGCCGTTTTCTTCGCCGGCTACGGCAACCGCATCCTGCCTTCAAGCGCCGGGCGCACCACAATGTGCCCGACCGAACTGCAATGGAAGGACGGCGACAAGCCGGAAATACGGCTGCTGCCCATTGAAAGCCGCAAGACCAACGCCAGCATCACCGAACTGAAGCGCTACCCCGAGGAATGGCAGATCCGCCCCCTCGACACCAGTTCTGCCGAAAGCCTCCAGCAAGCGCTCGCCCAGGTGGGCGAAACCCGGCTGGCCAGCCAGACCGAAGCGGAGGAACTGGGCTTTCCCATCGATGCCAGTGGTGATCACGGCATCCGCCCCGACGCGGAAGGCCAACTGGAAATCCCGCGCTGGCGCCACGCCATCATCCAGTTCCCCCACCCGCTGCTCGAACAGGGCCTGGTGATTCTGGACACGCCGGGCCTCAATGCCATCGGCGCGGAGCCTGAGCTGACCCTCAACCTGCTGCCCAACGCCCATGCCGTGCTGTTCATCCTGGCCGCCGACACCGGCGTTACCCAGAGCGATCTGGCCGTATGGCGGGAGCACGTCAATGCCGGGCGTCGGCAACGGGGGCGGATTGTCGCCCTCAACAAGATCGACGGCCTGTGGGACGGCCTGCGCAGCGAGGACGATATCGAGCGGGAGATCACCGGGCAGGTCGAAAGCGTGGCCAATACCCTTGAAGTCGATCCATCCCAGGTTTATCCGGTTTCGGCCCAAAAGGGCCTGGTGGCCAAGGTCAACGATGACCCCGAACTGCTCGCGCGCAGCCGCATCCTGGGCCTAGAGCGGGCCCTATCCACCGAACTGCTCCCCACCAAGCGAGACATCGTCCGCGACAACACCCATGGCGACGTCTCCGACATCGTCGGTCGCAGCCGCGAACTCCTCAACGCCCGCCTCACCGGTCTGCGCGAACAACTCCAGGAACTCACCGACCTGCGCGGCAAGAACCAGAACGTCATCGAATACATGATGCGCAAGGTGCGCTCCGAGAAGGACGAGTTCGAGCAAGGCTTGCAGAAGTACTACGCGGTACGCAGCGTCTTCTCCAATCTTTCCAACAACCTCTTCGGCCATCTGGGCCTCGATGCGCTGCGCGACGAAACCCGCCGCACCCGCGAAGCCATGCTGGATGCCGCCTTTTCCCGCGGCCTGCGGGAGGCAATGAGAGGCTTCTTCGCCCATCTGCGCGGCAACCTCAAGAAATCCACCGACGAAATCGGCGAAATCTCCAAGATGCTCGACGCCATGTACAAGCGCTTCACGGTTGAACATGGCCTCAAGCTGGCTGCGCCTACGGCGTTCTCCACGCTGCGCTACGAAAAGGAGATCGAGCGCCTGGAAGAAGCCTTCAACAACCAGTTCAACACGGTGCTGACCATCGTCACCACCGAGAAGCACACCCTCACCCAGAAGTTCTTCGAAACCGTGGCCGTGCAAGCCCGACGCACGTTCGAAGTGGCCAACCGGGATGCTGAGCAGTGGCTGAGGGCCGTGATGGCACCACTGGAAACCCAGGTGCGGGAATACCAGCTCCAGCTCAAACGCCGTCTTGAAAGCGTGAAACGCATCCACCAGGCCACCGACACCCTGGAAGACCGGGTGCGGGAACTCCAGCAGGCGGAAGACCTGCTCGTCCAGCAGATCGGCCAGCTCAATGCCCTGGCGGAACGCATCGAGCAGGCCCTGGAAATGCCCACGGACGGAGCGGACACCCCATCCGCCCTGGCGGCCTGAAGCGACCGCTCACCAAAGATCCGTTCAGGCGGCCAGACACGAAGAGGGCCTGACACCTGCCAGGGTGCCAGGCCCTCTTCGTGTCCGCCGGAGCCGGGCGGCTTACTTGTCTGCGGTGAGCTTGAGGAATTTCTCCATCAGATCTTCCTTGCTCTCCGGATGATCCGGATTGAACGGAATGCAGTCCACCGGGCATACCTGCTGGCACTGGGGCTCGTCGAAGTGGCCGACGCACTCGGTGCATTTGTTCGGGTCGATGATGTAGATCTCATCCCCTTGGGAGATGGCACCGTTCGGACACTCCGGCTCGCAGACGTCGCAATTGATGCACTCGTCGGTAATCATCAAGGCCATTTTGCTTAATTCCTCATTACTTACAGTTGTTGATCTTCAGGCACAGGCGCTCATACACACCCGGCTGCACAAACTTGCTCACGTTCCCGCCGAGCCTTGCGATCTCCCTGACCATGGTGGCGGAGATGAACATGTACTCGTCGGCAGGGGTCAGGAACACCGTCTCCACGTCCGGGAAGAGCTTGCGGTTCATGCCCGCCATCTGGAACTCATACTCGAAATCGGACACGGCCCGCAGGCCCCGAAAAATGACCCGCGCGTTGTTCTGGTGGAGAAAATCCATCAGAAGGCAGGAAAACCCCTTCACTTCCACATTCGGGTAGGGTGCAAGCACCTCCCTGGCGATCTCCACCCGTTCGTCCACCGAGAAGATCGGCCCCTTGCCGGCACTCGCCGCGACACCGACGATCACCCGCTCAAACAGGCGGGATGCCCGCCGGACCAGATCCTCGTGCCCCCTGGTGAACGGGTCGAAGGTACCCGGATAAACCGCGATGCCATCCCTCATTCTGCTGGCCTCCCTGTCGGCGCAATCACGCGACCGTCAGGGTGCGGCGGCAAAAAGGTGGTAATACACCTGCCCGGCCGTTCCCTGCTTGATTCGCGTCAATCGGTCGATGTTTTCGATCTTGTATTCCGCTTCCACATAGACCACTCCTTCCTCACAGAGAAGGCCCGGCAGCAACGGCGCCATCCGCTCAATCCAGCCGGCCCGATAGGGCGGGTCAAGAAAGACCACATCAAAGCGTTGATCGGCGGAACGGGCGAATTTTAGCGCATCGCCGCGCACAATCCGTACACATGCCGCCTGTAGGGTCTTTGCGTTGGCCTGAAGCACTCCCCAGGCCACGGCGTCCTGCTCGATCATCGTGACCTGCGCCGCGCCCCGGGATGCCGCTTCAAAACCCAGCGCGCCACTGCCCGCAAAGAGATCGAGACAGGTTTTGCCCTCGAGATCCTGGCCCAGCCAGTTGAACAGGGTTTCGCGGACCCGGTCGGGAGTGGGGCGCAGCCCCTTCACGCTACTAACGTCAATGAGGCGGGACCGCCACTCCCCGCCGATGATGCGGATTCGGCTCAACGGGACACTCCGCCGCGGGCTGCGGCCTTGTCACCTTCCCCGCCCACCACCACGGTCATCAGGTGCTCGGGGGAGATGTGACGCCGGAAAGCATCGCGAATCTGGGCCACTGTGACCGCCGAAACCTTGGCCCGATAGGTGTCGAGATAGTCGAGGGGCAAACCATAGCTACCGATCACTGCCACCTGTTCCAACATTTTGCGGTTGGAATCGAGACGCAAGGCGAAACCATTGATCAGGTTCTCCTTGGCCGCTTTCAACTCACTCTCGGTGGGGCCGTCCTTGAGGAAGCTTCCGAGGGTTTCCGCGACAACCTTGAGGGCATCATCCGCCTGACTGCCCTTGGTCTGCAAACCGATCTGGAAGGGGCCGACGCTGCGCTGGGGCGAGAAATAGCTGTAAACGCTGTAGGCATAGCCCCGCTTTTCGCGGACTTCCCGGGTCAAGCGGGATACAAAGCCCCCTCCGCCGAGAATGTAGTTGCCGACCACAAGGGGAAAGAAATCCGGATCGCCGCGGCGGATTCCCGGCTGCCCCACGGCAATGTGCGCCTGCGCCGACGGATGCGGCACACGGATCGTCTGGCCCGCCGCAGGCAATGCATCGACGGGCTGCGCCGGCGCCTGCCCCACCGGCAGAGAGGCGGTGAGCCGGGTTGCGATGGCCTCGGCCTCGCCGCGCGAGACGTCGCCGACGATGCTGATCACGGCCGCCGCAGCCGTGTAATGGCGCCGATGGAAATCCACCAGATCGTCACGGGTCAGTGAAGCCAGGGTGTCCACCGAAGGCAGGCGCCCATAGGGGTGATCGGGAAAAACCGCCGCGGCAAAACGGCGCGAGAGGATGGCATCGGGTTGGGTGTCGGACTCCTTCAACCCAGCGATGCTGCGCGCCTTCTCCCGCTCCACTGCTGCCGCCGGAAACGTGGGCTGCTGGATCAGGGTGGCCAGCAGGTCCACCGCCCCGTCCCGTTCGGCGGGGCTGCTGAGGGTGCGCAGGGAGACCGATGCACGATCCATGTCGACACCGCCGCCGATCTGCGCCCCCAGGTCGGCCACCCGGTTGGCGATGGCATCCTCGTCAAGATTACCCGCGCCGGCATCGAGAAGGCCGCGAGCCAGACCGGCAAGCCCCGCTTTGCCCGCGGGCACCTCGGCGCCGCCGGCACGGAAGTCCACCTGCACATCCACGATGGGCAAAGACCGGCTCTCGACAAAATACACGCGGGAGCCTTGGGCCGTGGTCCAGTTCTGAATGGTCACCCCGGCCTGGACCGAGAGCGTCGCGAGGGTCAGCGCAAGGGCCACCCCCACACGTTTGCATTGGGAAATCATCAATCAACCTCGAATCGGGAGCGGTCAGTGGCGATGGGGGGCGGCGGCCTTGGCACGGGCCTGTGGGTCCACCGGCAGAGGGTCGAGCTGGGCAACGGTCAGGGTCTCGTCACGGAAATACCGGCGGGCCGCCGTCTGCACCTCGGCAGCCGTCACGGCACGGATCCGCTCCAGCATCAGGGCGTCGTCCTTCCAGGAGTGGCCGACCATCTCGTCCATACCGATCTCCATGGCCTGCCCCATCAGGGAGTCGCGCTTATACACCTGCCCCGCCACCGCCTGGGCTTTGACCCGGCGCAGTTCGTCCTCCGACACCCCTTCATTCTGGATGCGCACAATCTCCGCCTTCAGGGCCGCTTCCACGTCGGCAGGCGTCTGGCCCGCAGCCGGTGCGCCATCCAGATAGAACAGGGACTCGCCCCGGGCCGTGCCATCGTAGCCGGCCCCGGCGGTCACGGCGACCCGGCTGCCGCGCACGACGTTTTTGGCCAGGCGGGCACCCTCGTAGCCATCGAGCACCGCCGCGAGCACCTGCAAGGCGTAGAAGTCGCCATCCGCCTTCACGTCCCGCAGACTGGGCACACGCCAGGCCAGGGCGACGTAGGGCAATTCAGCCGGCGCCTTGACCACGGTACGGCGAGGGCCGGTCTGCTCGGGCTCGATCAGGGGTTTGCGCACCGGCAGGGGCCGGGCCTTGACCCGACCGTAGGTAGCCGCCGCCTCCTTGAAGACCGCCTGATGATCCACATCACCCACCACCACCAGGGTGGCGTTGTTGGGAACGTACCAGCGCTGGTACCAATCGCGAGCGTCCTGGGCCGTCATGTTGTCCAGGTCGCTCATCCAGCCGATCACCGGCCGGCGGTAGGGGTGCGCCTGAAAGGCCGTGGCCATCAGCTGCTCGACGACCAGGGAACGCGGTTTGTCGTCCGTGCGCAGGCGGCGCTCTTCCTTGACCACCTCGATCTCCTTCCTGAAGGACTCCTCGGTGATCTGCAGATGCGCCATGCGATCCGCCTCCAGGGCCATCATGCGCCCCAGCGCCTCGCGGGGCACCTGCTGAAAGTAGGCGGTGTAGTCGTGGCTGGTGAAGGCGTTGTCCCGCCCCCCGGCCGCGGCAACCTGCTTGTTGAACTCCCCCGGGCCGAGCTTTTTCGTACCCTTGAACATCATGTGTTCAAGGAGGTGAGCCACCCCCGACGTGCCATCCACCTCATCCATCGCCCCCACGCGATACCACACCATATGCACC
>JAEUNV010000027.1 GCA_016790385.1 Zoogloea sp. | reverse complement strand
TTCCTCGGCTCCGACCTGATGATCGAGGACTTCGAAGGCTACAACGGCCGCATCTCCGACATGAAGTGGACCTACAAGGGCACCAAGAACGTGATCCTGCCCATGTGGAACCACAACGAGCTGAAGCTGGCCGCCGACATGCCGGCCGAAGGTGATGGCTACAAGTACGTGAACTTCGGCGGGCAGGGCGGCTGCTTCCACGAAGGCACTTGGCAGCTGCGCAAGGTGTATGTGCTGGAGGCCGCACCGGTCAACGCCAACCACCCGGTCAGCAAGCGCGTCTTCTACATGGATGCCCAGCTCGGCAACCTCAACGGTGCCAACGAGATCTACGACCGCAAGGGCGAGCTGTGGAAGGTCTTCATGGTCGGCAAGTCCCATCCGGACAGCCATCTGCCCATCAACAAGGGCTCCGGCATCGGCATCGACGACGCCTTCTCGATGGTGGACGTGCAGAGCAAGCACTGCACCACCGGCCAGTTCAAGGGCCAGGTCGATCCCAAGCTGAACCCGCCCTCCATGTTCCAGGTGCAGTACATGCGCGGCGGCGACTGAGCCTGATCTGAAGCCTTGAAGTACATCGGCCGGTGAAGCGATTCACCGGCCGTTTTCATTGGGGCGTGAGGTAATCCAGCGGACCAACGTGTGTACCGGCTCGGTTTGTCTGGACACGGTTTTGCAACTCAGGCGGGGCGCGCTCTAGACTGAAGTGCAACACCCCGATTTGGTAGGGTGTACGCATGGGAAATCACTACAGTCAGTTGTCGATGGACGAACGCAATCAAATCCAGCGGTGTATCAATGGGGGGTGGAGTCTTCGGACCATTGCTGTACGACTCCACCGGCCGCCCTCGGCTGTGTCGCGTGAAGTGGCGCGGAACACCGTTGGGAAGAGCTACGATGCATTGCGCGCAGGGCATGCGGCGCTGATGCGCAGGCGGCGTGGGACGATCAAGCTGAAGACAGGCTCCCTGCTGCTGAACCGGGTTTGTGCCTTGATGGCGGAGAGTTGGTCGCCGGAACAGATTGAGGGCAGACTGCGGCGGATGACCCCCGACGATCCGAGCTTGCATGTCTCGCACGTTACGATCTACTGCGCCATCTATGCCCTGCCACGAGGCGGGCTGCGCAGCAAACTGGTTGCCTAATTGCGCTTCGCCCACAAGGCGCGAATGCCCCGCACGCTGGGCCAGGACAGGCGCGGCACCGTGCTGAACATGGCCTCCATCCATCTGCCCTCTGCGATGCTCACTTCACCGCCTTGTACGGCTACGCTTCTCGGGGCGAACTCGAACCGCTCGCTACGATTTCTTCACACCCTCTCACATCAAGGGGTCGGGCAACCGCAGTTCGTTGGGTATCCTGGTGGAGTGGTTCTTCATCGTGTGCGACACACGGATGCGTCGAGATCGAGTGCGTCAGCAATCAGGGTATGCAAAATCGCCCTCAGCTCCGATCCTGCGCCCAGTTTTCCAGTGACAGGCCGGGCACGCGTTCGAACTCCCGCAGGTTGTTGGTGACAAGCGTGCAGCCCAGGGCCAGGGCATGGGCGGCGATCAAGGTGTCCAGCGGGCCAATGGGGGTGCCCTGTTTTTCGAGCTGGGTGCGTAGTCGACCGTACTGCTGCATCGCCATTGCATCGAAGGCGAGAATATCCAGTGGCGCCAGGAATTTATCCAGTGCCTGCTGGTTGCGCGGCGATCCGCTCTTGGCGACGCCACACGTCAGTTCGGCACCGGTGATGCTGGAAATGACAATTTCACCAACAGACAAGCCATCGAAATGTCCGAAAACCTCTGATGGCTTGCGATTGATGATGTAAATGCAGATGTTGGTATCCAGCAGGTAGCGCGGCGTGATTCCCCCGGCGCTCACCGCGGCCAATCCTCGCGGGTCTGTTGCTTGTCGGGTTGTTCGCGGTCCAGCGTGAAGCCCGGCTCGAAATCGTCGAGGGCGTCCCGCATGGTTTGCCAGGGAGCGTCGCTTGGTAGCAGCAGCACGCCATTGCCAAAGCGCCGGGCGATGACGCTGTTACCGGAAAAACGCAACTCCTTGGGCAGGCGCACGGCCTGACTGCGGCCAGACATGAAGATCTTGGCGACATTGCTCATGACGAAATCGCCTTTGCCTTGTGTGATGAATACCAATGATAGTTACCAAAGAGTACAGGTCAACTCGTAGTTTGAGGGAAATTGGGGAGCAAACGAGATAGGAGGGCAGACCACCGATGCCTTATCGATGGTGGAAGTGTGGAGCAAGCACCACACTTCCGGCCAGTTCAAGAGCCAGATCAATCCCAAGCTGTAAGCCCCGTTCATGTTCCAGGTGTGCCCGACATGCGCGGCGGCGATTGGTCGCCGCGTGACGAGGGTCGGGCATGCCGCATTTGCTATCGGCTGTTCCGCGCGGCGGAGAGGAATGCTTCCAGCAGGGGCGAGCAGTCGAGCAGATCTTCCCTGCCGGGGGTGTGGAATTCGGGGTGCCACTGCACTCCGACCACGAAGTCGGTTCCCGAGTGGCGAATGGCTTCGATCATTCCGTCCTCCGAGGCCACCGCCTCGACGACCAGGTTGCGCCCCAGGCTGCGCACGCACTGGTGGTGGATCGACACCACCTGACCCCCGTCGGCTTGTCCAAACCAGTGGGCGAAGCGTCCGTCCTGAAGGAACCGTACACCATGACTGTGCCGGTCGTAGGCCTCCGCCTGGTGTCGGCTTGCGTCGGTGAATTGGGTCGGAATGTCCTGGTAGAGCGAGCCGCCAAAGGCCACGTTGATCAGCTGCATGCCGCGGCAGATTCCGAGCACCGGTTTGCCGGCCTCCACGAACTCATGGAGAAGTTCCATCTCGTAGGCGTCACGCACCCGGTCGCCCGCCCAATCGACGTGCAGGGGCTCCTCGCCATAGGCCTCGGGGCTTACGTCCGCTCCGCCTTGCAGCACCAGGCCGTCCAGGTACTCGGCGTAGTCCCGGAGGCGGATGTTGCTGCGATGAATGGGGCCGTCCTTGAGGATGGAGGGCACCATCAACACAAGCACATCCCGCGACATCACCCACTGGGCGATGGACTGCTCAAGCACCTGCAAGGTCTTGGATTCGATGCCGGTGGCGCCGTGCCGTGGGTGGAAGAGGCGCGCCGACAGCCCGATGCGAATGGTCTTGTTTCTGCTCATGGGCGGTTCCTGATGGTGGGGAAGGGGCTGGTGCCCCGAAAGACTGATCGTTGCAGTCTATTGTGATCAATTGTATTTGTATAAATTCAAATTTCCATGGTTCCCGGTCTGTCATGCCCCGCAAGCCACGTCGACACCTTCTCGACAAGGCAGGAGAGCGCGCAAGGGCGCGCCCCGGGATAGGTTTGGCAGCGAATCGGGTTTCAAGCGCTGTGGCCCTGCGCTCCGTGTCACTTTACCCGGCAACATTTCTCGCCGCGGCGGGCCTCTGTGGCGTTATGCTCAGGTCGGATCACCCCTGCGGTGATTCCCGCGGCGCGCGCCGAACGCTGCTTTCGGCGGGCCCGCCATTCCCGGACAAGACAAGAGAGAGTTGCAGCCATGGACTATAAGATCGTCGATGCACAGGTTTCCCCAACAGGGCGTCTGGAAGTCCTGTCCCGGGCCGAAGCGGCCAAACTGTCCGATGAGGGCGGCGGCGGCCTGCATGCCCTTTACCGCAATTGCTCGCTGGCGGTTCTCAACTGCGGCAATGAACTCGATGACGGTAAAGAGCTGCTTGAGCGTTATCACACCTTCGATATCCAGATTCAGCAGCGGGCGCGGGGCATCAAGCTCGACATCTCCGGGGCGCCGGCCAGCGCCTTCGTGGATGGCGAGATGATCCGTGGTATCCAGGAGCACCTGGTGGCCGTGCTGCGGGACGTGGTCTATGCCAGCACCGAGATCAGCGGCACCGCGCGTTTCGATTTTTCCACCTCGGAAGGGGTGACCGATGCGGTCTTCCACATCCTGCGCAACGCCAATGTGCTTCAACCCATCACCCAGCCCAACGTGGTGGTGTGTTGGGGCGGCCACTCCATCAAGCAGGAGGAGTACGAATACACCAAGCTGGTGGGTTACCAGCTCGGCCTGCGCGGGCTGAACGTGTGCACCGGCTGCGGCCCGGGCGCCATGAAGGGCCCCATGAAAGGTGCCGCGCTGGCCCATGCCACCCAGCGCATCACCAACGGGCGATACCTGGGCTTCACCGAGCCGGGGATCATCGCTGCGGAGGCGCCGAACCCGGTGGTGAACGAGCTGGTGATCCTGCCCGACGTGGAGAAACGCCTGGAGGCCTTTGTGCGCACCGGCCATGGCATCGTGGTTTTTCCGGGTGGGGTGGGGACGGCGGAGGAGATCCTTTACATCCTGGGTATCCTGCTCCATCCGGACAACGCCGCCTTGCCCTTCCCGCTGGTGTTCACCGGCCCGCGCAGCGCCGAGGAATACTTCCTGCGCATCGACCGCTTCATTGCCCAGACGCTTGGCGACGCGGCGCGCCAGCGCTACAAGATCATCATCGACGACCCCCAGGCGGTGGCGCAGGAGATCAACCGGGGCATCATGCAGGTGCGCGATTTCCGCAAGGAGCAGCGGGACGCTTACTACTTCAACTGGCTGCTCAAGATCGAACACGAGTTTCAGCAGCCCTTCCGGCCGACCCACGCGCGCATGCGCAACCTCACTCTGCATCGGCGCCAGCCCACCCACCTGCTGGCCGCCAATCTGCGCCGCGCCTTCTCCGGCGTGGTGGCCGGCAACGTGAAGGACGAGGGCATTCGCGAGATCGAGAAGCACGGCCCCTTCGAGATTGCCGGTGAGCCGGAGATCATGGGGCCGATGGATGAGTTGATGGCGTCCTTTGTGGCCCAGGGGCGCATGAAGCTGCCGGGCAAGACCTACAACCCCTGTTATCGGATCGTGACCGGCGATTGAGGCTGCGGCTTCAGCCCGCCGGAAGCGTGCGCAGATCGCCGGTGGGCGCGCGGCCGAAGGCATGGCCGAGCAGGTGCTCGACCAGCTTGTGCGCCACCTCGGACGGCGTGCTGAGCTGGCCGTCTGCCTTGAGGGCGGCAAAGCGCGCTTGCTGGGGAAAGTCGGCCGGATCACTGGCCCGTACTTGCGCCTGCATGGCCGTGTCGATGACGCCCGGCGCGAGGCTGGCGATCCGCAACCCGGGGCGCCCGTCAAGTCGGGTGGCCTGGGCATGCAGGTCGAGCCCGGCCTTGGTGGCACAGTAGATTCCCCAGCCGGCATAGGCG
>JAEUNV010000023.1 GCA_016790385.1 Zoogloea sp. | reverse complement strand
GGTGGCCAGCAGCTTCTCCAGCAGCGTGGTCTTGCCGCTGCCGGACTGGCCGAGAAGGCTGAGGTTGCGGATGTCGCGGACCGAGGTGGGTGTCATGCTTGCTCCCTTGTCGTTAGAGTTCTGAAGACTGGATGCGCAGATAGGCAAAAGTATCTGCCTCCGCAAGGGCCGCGACAACGATTCAGGTCAACAAAGCGCTGTCACCAGGCGAATCCCTGGCGCTGGGGGGCAGGTGCGGACAGCTGAGGCAGGAGGTGTTGCAGGGCGTGGTCTTCGGTGCGGTAGGCGGCATGGGGGGCCAGGTCGTTCCAAAGCCCGGTGCGTTCCATCACGTCGATGACCTGCTTCTTGAGGCCGCAACAGGCCAGGCGGTTCCCGCTGTCGGCCAGCTGGCGGTGGATGCGGCGCAGGGTGTCGATGCCGCTGGCGTCAATGTCGTTGATCCCCGCGCAGGACAGCAGCAGCACCTTGAGGCGGGGATGGTCGCGGCCAACGGCAAGCACGGCATCTTCGAAGGTGGCAGCGTTGACGAAGTGGAGCGGCCCGTCGAAGCGCAGGATGGCGAGTTCCGGATGGGGTGGCGGCAGCTTGAAGCGGGCCGCGTCCCGCCAGGTGCCGTCCGGATGGCGCCCCAGCACGGCCACCCGGGGTTTCATGCTGCGGTAGATCAGCAGGGCCAGGGACAGAATCAGGCCGGCCAGGATGCCGATCTCGATATGGGGTGCGAAGGCCAGGGTGGCGACAAAGCTGATGGTGCCGGCGAGTCCGTCGTCCCGGCTGGTGCGCCAGGCTTCGCGAAGCTGGGCCGGTGAGAGCAGGGTGGCGAGGGTGACGAGGATGACGGCGGCGAGCACCGGCAGCGGGATGCGGGCAATCAGACCGGGCATGGTGAGCAAGGCGGCCAGCACCATCAGGGCGCCGACCACCGAGGCGAGACCCGTTCGGGCGCCACTTGCGAGCAGGAAGGCCGAACGTCCGAAGGAGCCGCTGACCGGGTAGGCCTGACACACCGCGGCCGTGAGTTTGGCGAGGCCCTGGCCTATGAGCTCCTGGTTACCGTCCCAGCGTTGGCCGGTGCGCGCCGAGGCCACCTTGCAGCTCGACATGGCCTCCAGAAAGCTGACCAGGGCCAGCACGAAGGCGGAGGGCAGCAAATCGACGGTCTGGCCCCAGTCCGCCCGGGGCAGGGCAAAGGCCAGGGTTTCGGCGGGAAGGGCGCCGACGACCCTCCCGCCATCCGTCTCAAAGCCGGTCAGCCAGGCCACCACGCTCAGCCCGGCTACCACGATGAGCACCCCCGGCCAGCGGGGCAGCAGGCGCCGCAGGGCCACCAGCAGGCCGATGGCGGCGAGACCCAGGGCGGCGGAGGGCAGGTGGATGTCGGGCAGGGCACGGGCCAGGTCGATGACGGCCTCGGCGAAGGGGCGCTGGCCGAAGGTGGGCAGCCCGAGCAGGGTTGGTAGCTGGGCGGCGCAGATCAGCAGGGAGCAGGCATTGATGAAGCCATGGAGCACCGGATGGGACAGCAGATCCGAGAAATGGGCCAGGCGCAGCATGCCAAAAGCCACTTGCAGCAGGCCCGCCAGCAGAGCCAGTTGCACCGCCAGCACGAGGTAGGTTTCGGAGCCGGGCAGGGCCAGGGGGGCCAGACTGGTGGCCGTCAGCAGGCTGGTCAGGGCCACCGGCCCTGTGTTGAGCTGGGCCGACGAGCCGAACAGGGCGCCGACGATGCACGGCAGCAAGGAGGCGTATAGGCCCACATAGGGCGGCAGTCCGGCCAACTGGGCATAGGCGAGGGCCTGGGGGATGGCCACCAGGGCCACTGTGAAGCCGGCCATCAGGTCTGCACGCAGGGAGGCGCTGTCGAGTCGAGCGCGCCAGGCTAGAAAGGGCAGGAGTCGGGCGAGACGAGGCGGCATGGCGCGGGTGGGCGTTCCGGAGCGGGTGTCGGCCTGGAGTTTAGCGCGGCTTGCCGGCCGGCGTCCCTTGACGGGAGAGGCGGGCGCGGGGCTGTTCGTCCCCGCGCCGCGGCCTTTCAGCACGAAGCTACCCCGCCCGTCTTACGTACACGTAAATCCTGATTGACCAGGGCAGCGCTTCCGGTAGATGCTGGCAAGCCGTAAAAAGCCCGCCAGCGGGTGGATGATCCGATGAACGCCGTCGCGCCCCCCGAACCGGTCACGCCGATCTCATACTGGCCCATGGTCCTCACGGCGTCCGCCGTGCTGATGATCACCATGGGTATCCGGCAGTCCCTCGGCCTGTATGT
>JAEUNV010000686.1 GCA_016790385.1 Zoogloea sp. | reverse complement strand
AAGAATCACCCCCGTCGAAAACGGCAAGACCTGATTCGCCTGAACGCCCAGCAAAGCCGCGACAGCCTCACAACTCGCACGCGCCGTGGCGAGGCCCTGCTCGCCCGTACCGGCGTTTGCGACACCGGTATTGATAACCAGAGCACGCACGCTGCCTTCAGACAGGTGCGCCTTGCACACCTGGACA
Source organism: Zoogloea sp. (assembly GCA_016790385.1). Classification (GTDB taxonomy): domain Bacteria; phylum Pseudomonadota; class Gammaproteobacteria; order Burkholderiales; family Rhodocyclaceae; genus Zoogloea. Next base: position 5,746 of record JAEUNV010000686.1, on the reverse strand, counting down.
GGTGCTGCGCAAAAGCGGTTTTGGGTAAACACACCCGCCACACGAGTTCCCGGGGCCAGTTCAATCAGGGTGAGATCCTTGCGATTCAGCTTTCGGATGGCCGCCTCGGTAACACCGAGGCGCACGCCGGACACTGGCAGCAAGGATGTAGCAACGGGAGGGGAAAGCAGGACAGGCATGAAGAAACTCCAGAGACAGGGCGGGTCGGCAAAGTCTGCGATGATAAGCCCGGAGGTGTTTCGGGCGCATCTCCATGATGCGACCCGAAGAACTGCGTCAGGCGCGACTTCTCAAGGCATCAATGATGGGCACCCGCGACGAGCGGAACGCCGGATAGAGCGATGCCAGCAGTGTCGCGAGGATTCCGACCACCCACGACTGCAACAACACCAGGGGCACGATGCGGATATAGGCATCGTAGCCAATCTCCGCGTTGGGCGGTGGCGGCATGGGGATGCCCACCCCGGAAATGAGCAGCGCCAGGAGCACCCCCAGGACAACGCCCAATGTCGCACCAACCACCCCGAGCACAAGGGACTCAACGACGATGAGGGACACGATGGTTCTACTGCGATTGCCCAGTGCACGCATGGTGCCAAACTCCCACCCCCGCTCCAACAGGCTCATGTTGAGCGTGTTGATCACGCTCAAACACACCATCAACATGACCATGGCTTGGAGGAAACCGAACTGCTGCTGATAGATATCGACCGTTTTCTGGTAGAAATCATTCAGAATTCGCCAGTCGAATATGCGCAAGTCGCCCGCCAACTGGGGTTTCATGCGGTTGATGAATGCGTCCGTGGCGTCGGTGGAGTGAAGCGATATCACCAACTTCCCGACACCTTTGGTCAAAAGCAGATCCTGCGCCGCCCCCAGGGAAATCCTTACCGACCGGGCATCGTAATCCTTCGAAAAACTCTGAAAGACCCCGACGACCTCGATATCGAGCGTGTTGGTGGCTCCATCCAGGGTGCTCACCACCAGCGTCGCCTGATCCCCCGGCGCAAGATGCATCGCGGCCGCCACACCCTCTCCAAGCATGGCGCCGAATCGGTCGGAGTCTTTCAGCATTCGCCCGGCGAGCACTCGCAGATGGGTGCCAAGGGCCAGCTCCCGATCAGGCTCAACACCTTCGGCGATGATGGCGTAATCGGTCTTGCCGTTGTTGAGAAGGCCCGAAAAGGTAATCCGGGCCATCACGTCCTTCACGTCCGGATCGGCCAGCAGCTGCTTGCGCAGAAGCTCAGGAGCTTTCAACAGATAACGCTCGGGAGAACGCGAGCCGGCACCGAAGATTTCTTCCCTCCCCACCTGGGCATGCCCGCTCTGGGAGTGGATGAGTGCCTCCGCCAGCTGGATGAAGATGTCTCGCACAAATCCGCCCGACACAATCAAGCCGCACACACCGAAAACGATTGCACCGAGTGTGATCGCCGTGCGGATACGGTTGCGCAGGAGATTCCTGAGACCAAGATTGAATAGATGCTTCATTCGCCCGGCCCCATCATTGCAAGGCCCGCAACGACTCGACGATCTCCATCCGCGAGGCCTTCCAGGCCGGATAGAGGCTGGCCAGTGCAGTCGTCGCCATGGCGGTAAGGCAGGCCGAGACTACAGTCCCGGGTGTCAGCAGAATGCCTGCATTGTACCCCCAGGTCATGCCAGGCCCCGGTGGCATGGGAATACCGATCTGGCTGATGAGCATGGCGAGCAGGCTACCGACGAAAACACCGATGATCGTGCCAACGATACCCAGCACCACCCCTTCGGCAATGAACAACAGCAGGATATCCTTGCGGCGCGCACCAATTGCCATCATGGTGCCGATCTCGCCGATCCGCTGGATTACCGACATGGTCATGGTGTTCGAGATGGCCAGCACAATGATGACCGCAATGATCATGTAGATCACACCCACCTGCTTCGCAAACAGTGACGCGGTCTTGTTATAGAAATCGGCCAACTGGGTCCATGGTACAAGGTCGAACTGGGATTCACCCAGATTGACTTTCATCCACGCCAGGGTCTCAGGTGTGCGTGCCGTGTCGTCAAGAAGAACGATCCGCAAGTGCTCGCCATCGACGCGCATCAGCTGCCGCGCCAGACTGATGGGAATGCGCAGGGCAATGTCGTCGTAGGCCTTGGTGATGGACTCGAAAATACCCACCGTCTTTGCTTCAACAGCATTGATCCGCCCACCTTTGGTATTGGCGACCAGCACCAGGGTTCCCCCCAGGCGCAATCCAAGGTTGTCAGCCAGCCCGCGCCCCACGATGATCGAATTGCTTTCGCCGGCCTGAAGATTGCGCCCCTCGGGAAAGCGAAGCGCGGACGAGAGTTGAGCCTCGGCTCCAGGATCAACGCCCTCACCGATGAAGGAAAGGGTTGTTTCCCCAGAACTTGCCAGCCCTGCTATCAGGAGGCGGGGGGCCACGGCGACAACGCCCGGCCCTTCAAGAATCTTCCTGACATCCTGCTCCCGATTGGGAAGCACGAATGCCAGGGGGTCCGAGCGCCCCAATTCAAGAAAGCGGGGCTTCATCACCTGGATATGCCCCAATTGGGAATGGATGGTGTTCTCGCGCCCGAAACGGAGGTTCCAGTCTATGAAGCCCGCCGCGAGCATCATGGCCGTCACACCCAGTGCAACCGCCGTCAGGGCAGCCTTGCTGCGATTGGCCTGGCGGATGACATTGAATGCGGCCGTGCGAAGAGTCAGGATGCCGTGCAATTGAGATACCCAGTCGGGCCGATTAGGATTGAACCGTGCCACCGGAACGAAATGATCAGAAACCAGCCGAGGCACTTGCACGACATACTTTAATGGTCTGCGAATCCTTTGGCTATGAAAAAAGGGCCACTCTTGCGAGTGACCCTTTTTCAGCCGAGACCCTTTCGGGCCTCAAACTCCCGACTTAGGCCTTGCGGCGACGGGCGGCGAAGAGGCCGGCGAAGCCAAGACCCACCAGAGCCAGGGAAGCGGGCTCAGGAACGGTCGGGCGGATGGAGCCGTCCAGCTCGGTCTGACGCACGGCAACGGGGTTGCCGAGGCTGTCCACGAAGGCCAGCAGCTGGTTGGCAGCGGGGATCGGGGGATCCACGTTGGTGTCCAGGGAGAAGGTGGTGCCACTGCCGGCGGAAACGTAGTTGCCGTTGATGTCCTGGATGTACAGGAAGCCGGCTTCAGCGGAATCCACTTCCAGGTTCAGGGTCAGGTTGGCAACCTGAAGGAAGGAGCTCACCAGATGGCCGGAAACGACGGTACGGTCGTTGGCATTGTTGAGGAAGTCATTGAAGTACAGCTCCCAGGTGCCACCGGTGTACACCGGGCCGGTCGCGTTGCTCAGCATGCCGTCAAACTTGTAACGGACTTCCAGCTGCCAGGTCAGGCCGAAACCTTCGCTGTCGGTGCCGGGGATGGTCGGCGGAACCAGCGGGCTCAGCGCATCGATGTTCACCTGAGCGATGGTCGGGGTGACCAGGCTGACCGGGGTCACGCCGTCCATGGCGATGCCGGCACGGGGAATCCCGAGGCTGGCGAAATCGCTGGCCAGGTTGGTGTCGTAGAAGGCGCCTTCCACGGAGCCGTCGCTCAGGTCATAGACCGAGGTGGCGAACAGCTGGGTGAAACCGAACTGGGTGAAGGTGCCGGTGGTGGTGTTGCCATCGTTGGCGGTCAGCACGGGGATTTCGTAACCGTTGCTGCCGACATTGATGTACATCGACGGAGCCGCGACGGCTGCGGTGGCGGTCATCGCCAGAACGCTTGCAGCGGCAAGAAGTTTCATTTTCATGAGTGGATCTCCGGAATTAGAGGCGGCAATAACGCGCAGGAAACATAGAGCAGATTCTGTGCCACATTTTAAAGAAGGTCACAAAGCGTTCCAAAGGGCTAATTTAATTGAAATTTTTTTTGACGTAGAAGAGCGCCTGGGGCAGCTGCGACACGCTCTGTAAAGATTTTCGACACAATCACGTCGCGGCGAAGGCGAGTCCTTCAACCCATAATGGGTCACAAAGTGGCGGCTTGCTGACAGGCAACTTCAAGTATGTATCCGGCGGAACCTAGGGCCTTGGGGTGGCACTCAGCGCAACGGCGAGGCTGGCCTGCAGGGCAAAATGCCTGACCGCATCCCAGCACTCCTGATCCAGGTGCTTGCCGCCGCAATCGACGTATAGCAGGCCAATCCGCCGGGTTGTAGTGCCAATGGGCACGACACCGCATTCCGGGCACGCCGCAACCCGCAGCAAGCGCTCGGCGCCCGGGCGCGCGAGGCGATCCGCGTTGATGAGGGCCGCCTCTCCGCTATCGATGGCCGCATCCAGCACATCGTCGGGCTCGCCTTCCATCGGAAAAACAAAACGTGCGGCAAGGGCGTCGGCGTCTGCCCCCAGGGCGACGCGTCCGACCAGCGACTGGCGATCTTCTGTCAACAACGCCACCACGACACGCCGGCACCCCACGGCGCGATACAGCCCCTCAACAACGAGCTGCAGAACATCGGCGATGTTCGCCCGGGCAAGACTCATCTCGGCCAGATCATGGAGAACGCGCATCTGAAGACGCATATCGGGCACAACAGTGCCCTGGATCATCGTCTCTTCCGGTTCGGGGGCAACCTGGGGAATCAACCCCGCCGCCTCGGTGGCGCCGAACTCGCGCGCAACCCTGGCGGCCTCCCCCGCATTTGCAATGATCTCGGCCCGGAGCGCCGTCAAGGGCTGGTCAAGATAATCGGCCACTTCGTGCAGGCACTGGCGCCCACCGGGGGAATCCCACCCCCCGTCGGCAAGTCGTGCCAGACGATGTGCCAACAGGATCGAGCGGCCGGGGCCACGACCACGCGGATCCATTTCCATGGCGGCGGCGGCCAAAGCCCCCAGCCTCCACTCCTTGATCAGTCCGTAGGACAACTGGCGCAAGGGAAAGCCCAGCACACGCTGCTGCGCCTCCTCTTCCCGGACATCGGTTTCCGAGAGGCAACGATCAAGGCGGTGAGCCTGTTCGCCACCAAAGCACCAGAAAGCCATTTCGCCCACACGCCCCAAGAGAGCCGCGATGAAGATCTCCTCACCGGCCCCCTCCCCCCGCTTGCGGGAGATCCATCGCGCCTGCACCGCGGCGTGGAAGCTCCTGGCCATCTCCGCATGCAAGCGCCCCCGGATGCCCTGGTTGAGCAAGGCATCGATCAGGGCAACCGAAAGGGCAAGCTCGACGACGGGATCAAAACCGAGCACCACGATGGCGCGGGAAACCGTACTGATACCCTGGTGAGCGTGGTTGAAGAAGGCGCTGTTGGCAAGCCGGAGCACCTTGGTCGTCATTGGCGGGTCCATCAGGATGACTTTTGCCAATGCCGACGCCGATGCCCGATCGTCGGCAATCAAGGTTCGCAGGGATTCGACCGTGCGACCGAATACCGGCATTTCCCGCCCACGGATGCGTTCGATCCAGGCAGCCAGATCAAGGGGATATTCGCTTACGGACATAGGCTCTCCTTGGCTCGGTAACGGCAGAGGGCCCGGATCGCTTGAGCCCCCTGAAACGACGACGCCGGCCCTGGAGCCGGCGCCTGAACGGGGGCAATACGACTCAGGAGAGCTTGCCGTGGCAGTGCTTGTACTTTTTGCCCGAACCGCAGGGGCAGGGATCATTACGGCCAGCCCGTGGCGCCACATTCACGGTCGGCTGTGGGGTTTCCCGATCCGGATTGGCAGTGGCCAGGGCCTCATCGTAATCGGC
>JAEUNV010000611.1 GCA_016790385.1 Zoogloea sp. | reverse complement strand
GTTTCGCGCTTTCGCGCCGCGTGTGACACCAGCCAGCGGTTGAGGGCGTCGAGGACGGTGTCGAGTGACTTGTTGACGGCCCAGGTGTCGGGGGTGGCGTAGTAGTCGGACAGCAGGCCGCGGACGGTGTATTCGGCGGCCTCACGACCGTTGGCGTGACCGCCGACACCGTCCGCCACCGCGGCGAGGATGCCCTTGCTCTCCAGGTCCGGACCCTCCGGGGTGACCGCACCGCAGAAGTCCTCGTTGCGGGGGCGTGGGCCGGTCAGGGATGCATAGCCGAGTGCGGCCTGGAGTTTGGGCATGGCGGGATCAGATCCGGGCGCTGGTCAGGTGCGGGGCGCCCCAGGTGGTGCGCCAGCGACCCTTGACGGCGGTGAGGCCGATGAGCGCTGCAATGGCCAGCGCGGCAAAGATCAGGAACCCCGTCTGGTAGCTGCCAGTGATCTGGCGACTGTAACCGAGGCTGGAGGCGAGGTAAAACCCGCCGACACCGCCGGCCATGCCGACCAGACCGGTCATCACGCCGATTTCCTTGCGGAAGCGCTGCGGAACGAGCTGGAAGACGGCGCCGTTGCCCATGCCCAGGGAGAGCATTGCGCACACGAACACGGCCAGGGCCATCCAGGCCTGGGGCAGACCGAAGCTGACAATGGTCAGGAAGATGGCGGCGAACACATACATCACGGTGAGGCTCTTGATGCCGCCGATACGGTCAGCAACGTTGCCGCCAATGGGGCGGACCAGGCTGCCGGCAAAGACGCAGGCGGCGGTGAAGAAGCCGGCCATCTTGGGGTCAAGCCCGTACTGGGTGTTGAAGTAGATGGTGAGGGAAGAGGCCAGCCCGACGAAGCCGCCGAAGGTGACGGAGTAGAAGAACATGAACCACCAGGAGTCCTTGTCCTTGAGAACCTTGAGGTACTCGGAGAGGGACTTTGCGGGCGGACACTCCGGCGCATCCTTGGCAATGGCCATATAGATCACGAACACGATGGTGAGCGGAATCAGCGCCAGACCGAAGACATTGACCCAGCCAAAGGCGGCGGCGAGACCGGGGCCGAAGAGGGCGGCCAGCGCGGTACCCGAGTTGCCGGCGCCGGCGATGCCGAGGGCCGTACCCTGATGCTCGGGCGGGTACCACCGGGAGGCCAGGGGCAGGGCCACGGCGAAGGATGCGCCGGCGACGCCAAGGAAGAGGCCCAGGATCAGGGTCTGTTCATAGCTGTGGATGCCGAATTTCCAGGCCACGAAGAGGGCCACAATAACGATGATCTGGCCGATGGCACCCGCCATCTTGGGCTTGAGATGGTCCACCATCACGCCCATGATCAAGCGCAGGAGGGCCCCGGCAAGGACCGGCGTGGCGACCATCAGGCCCTTCTGTGCATGGGTCAGACCCAGATCATTGGCGATCTGGACGCCGAGAGGACCGAGGAGGACCCAGACCATGAACGCCAGGTCGAAGTAGAGAAAGGCGGCGAGAAGGGTCGGTGTATGCCCGGCCTTCAGAAAGGATTTCTTATCCATGATTGTTGGCTTTCAGACTAGTTGCAGGTTGATGGATCGGTTTTCGGGCAACAGTGGGTGCCCACTTCTTATTTCTTGCCAGACCCGGTGCGCTGAAACAGGTGTCGCGCCCCGGGACAGGGTCAGGTGCCGGACTTCAGCCCGGGGGCGAGGAGGGGGCTAGCTGAAGGAATATGTCGCCTCCATCCACCTTGACCGGGTAGGGCTTGACGCAGCCCACGTCGGGTGCGACCACCTGGCCGTCCTCAAACTGGATCTTCCAGCCATGCAGGGGGCAGGTGACGGTGGTGCCGTGAACGATGCCCTGGGACAGGGGGCCCGCCTTGTGCGGGCATCGGTCGCGCAGGGCAAAGACCTGATTTTCAGAATTGCGGAACACGGCGATGCGTCCTTCAGAGCTGCTTTCCACCACTCGCGAGCCCAGTGTGGGGACATCGGCGAGGGCGCAGATTCGGGTCCAGGCTGTCATTTCTTGCGCTCCTAAACCTTGATGATCTCGAAATCACGCTTGAGGGAACCGCCGGAAGGATCGTTGGAGATCTCGGCCCAGGGGTCGGAATAGTCCTGAAGGGCGAAGAGGAGCTTCTCGTGCAGTGCGCGACGTGAATCAGCATCCTCGAGCACCCTCTGCCTGATGTGTTCCATGCCTACCCGTTCCAGGTAGTGACAGGTGCGCTCCAGGTAGAAGCCCTCTTCCCGGTAAAGCTGTATGAAGGCGGCGCTGTACTCCATGACTTCGTCGTCATCCTTCACCTTGACGAAGAACTGGGCGACCTCAGTCTTGATGCCGCCGTTGCCGCCGATGTAAATCTCGTAGCCCGAATCGACGCCGATCACGCCCACGTCCTTGATGCCTGATTCGGCACAGTTGCGGGGGCAACCGGAGACGGCCAGCTTGACCTTGTGGGGGCTCCACATGCCATAGAGCATCTTCTCGAGCTTCACGCCCAGTTCCATGGCACGTTGGGTACCAAAGCGGCAGTGTTCGGCGCCGACGCAGGTCTTCACTGTGCGCAGGCTCTTGCCGTAGGCGTGCCCGGAGACCATGCCGGCCTTGGCGAGATCGGACCAGATGCCGGGCAGGTCTTCCTTCTTGACGCCGAGCAGATCGATGCGCTGACCACCGGTGACCTTCACCGTGGGAACCTTGTACTTCTCCGCGGCATCAGCAATGGCGCGCAGCTCAGCGGGTGTGGTAAGGCCGCCCCACATCCGTGGCACCACCGAGTAGCTGCCGTCCTTCTGGATGTTGGCGTGGGCACGCTCGTTGATGAAGCGGCTCTGAGGATCGTCGGTGGCCTCATGGGGCCAGGTGGAAAGGCAGTAGTAATTGAGGGCCGGGCGGCAGCTGGCGCATCCGTTGGGGGTCCGCCAGCCGAGATGACGCTGGGCTTCGGACACGGACAACAGCTTGTGCTCGCGGACGGCCTTGCGCACGTCGCCGTGGGAGAGGTCGGTGCAGCCGCACACAGCCTTGTTGTTGGAATCGGCCGGTTGATAGGCGCCGCCCACCGTCGAGGCGAGGATCTGCTCTACCAGACCGGTACAGGACCCGCAGGAGCTCGATGCCTTGGTGTGCTTGCGCACGTCTTCCAGGGTGAAGAGGCCTTGCTCCTGGATGGCCTTGACGATGGTGCCCTTGCATACGCCGTTGCAGCCGCAGATTTCGGCGCTGTCGGGCATGCTGGCCGCGACGTTGCCGCCTTTGTGGCCCACGTCGCCCAGGTGGGCGTTGCCAAACACCAGATGGTCCCGGATGTCGCTGATGTCCTGCTCGTCTTTCAGGAGCTGGAAGTACCAGGCACCGTCCTTGGTGTCGCCGTAGAGTACGGCGCCAACCAGCTTGTCGTCTTTCAGGACAATGCGCTTGTAAACACCGAGGCCCGGATCATGGAGAACGATGTCCTCCGCGCCGTCGGCACCGGAAAAATCACCGGCGGAGAAAACATCGATACCGGTGACCTTCAACTTTGTGCTGGTCACCGAGCCCTGGTAGCGGCCGATGCCCATCTCGGCCAGATGGTTGGCACACACCTTGGCCTGCTCGAACAGGGGGGCCACCAGGCCATAGGCCGTGCCCCGGTGGTTGGCGCACTCACCCACCGCATAGATCCGCGGGTCGTAGGTTTGAAGGGTGTCGTTGACCACGATGCCGCGGTTGCAGTGGATGCCCGCCTTTTCAGCAAGCTCCACGTTGGGCCGGATCCCTGCGGCAACGCACACCAGATCGGCGGGGATGCTTTCACCGTCCTTGAACTTCACCGCAGCCACCCGGCCAGACTCACCCGCCACCAGCTCGCTGGTCTGGGAATTCATCCGGAACCGCATGCCCTTCTTCTCCAGCTCGGCCTGCAGCATCTTGCCGGCGGTACGATCAAGCTGGCGTTCCATGATCCATTCGGAGTTGTGTACCACGGTGACTTTCATGCCGCGCAGGGCCAGGCCATTGGCGGCCTCAAGGCCGAGCAGGCCGGCACCGATCACGACGGCGTGGGTGTACTGGGTGGCCGCCGCGATCATCTCGTCGGTGTCCTTGATGTCCCGGTAGGAGATCACGCCCGGCAGATCCCTGCCGGGGAACGGGGGCATGAAGGGGGTGGAGCCGGTAGCAATCAGCAGGCGGTCGTAATCAACGGTGACCGTATTACCGTCCCGGTCGGTGGCGATGACTGAACGGCTGCGACGGTCGATCTGGGTGACGCGGGCGCCCAGATGCAGGGTGATGCCGTTGTCGGCGTACCACTGCAGGTCATTCAGGATGATGTCCTGGATGGTCATTTCGCCGGCCAGTACCGGCGAGAGCAGGATGCGGTTGTAATTGGGATGCGGCTCGGCGCCGAATACCGTGATGTCGTACATGTCCGGCGCGATCTTCCGCAGCTCTTCCAGTGTGCGGACGCCCGCCATGCCGTTTCCGACCATGACCAGTTTCAGTTTGCGCATGATTCCTCCGACGATTGATTCTCCCCGGCCGGCAGCCCTTAGCTGCCGGAACGGGCGGTAAGCCTCGAACAGGAGAGATCGTCATTGATCATGGCGCGGACCGCCGTTGGTCCGTCCATGTCGCCCCATGGGATGGGGCGCGCAAGCACCTGAGTTTCAGGTTATGCGCAGTGCAGCAACCTGGCTGTTGCCGATTCTGCGCATTTGACGATTCTTTATAAGCAATCGTCGTGCCATGTTTTCGGAGTTGCGAAATGCTTGGTACTGGCGGCTTGCGCGGGTATGGAGGGGGTGTAAGGCACTTGGTTGATGCACCCGGGTGGTGCGGCTTGCCCCGGGTTGGGGCGAATCTCAGCGCTGATTCTTATGGCGTTGCAGCAGAAAAATGGTGACGCCGACAAGAATGCTGATGAAGACCAGGAAGGACCAATTGGCGATCGTCAGGCCCAGCAGCGTCCAGTCGATGGCCGAGCAGTCGCCCGCGCCGCGGAAGATCATCGGCAGGGCCGACGAGAGGGGGAAGCTCTCAAGCATGTATTCCAGCCCCGGCCCGCATTCCGATACGGCGGGCGGATACCATTGCATCCAGGATTGGCGGGCAGCGATGCCTGCGCCGGCAAGGGCGGAAACTGTCAGCAGGGCGGCATAGACGAGGATGCCTCGCCCACGCGGGTTGTGCAGCCCGGCGATCAGACCGAGCACGCCGCAGACCATCATGGCGTAACGCTGCATGATGCACATGGGGCAGGGTTCGATCCCCTTGACGTGCTGGAGATAAAGGCCGACGGCCAGCAAGGCGGCGCATGTGGCGAAAAGGGCCAGGCCCAGGAAGCGGACGGGAATGCGCGAGAACATCTGAAGAAGGACGCCAGAATGGAAGGCGCCCATTGTAGCGGGCTTGCCTTGTGTTATTGGTTGGAGGCCGTGCTGTCGGCCGGGCAGGGGGCGGTGCTGCGCCCCCCTTCTACCTTACTTGCTCTTGATCATCGTGCCGACGCCATGGTCGGTTAGGATTTCGAGAAGCAGGCAGTGCTCCACGCGGCCGTCGATGATATGCACGCTCTTGACGCCATTGCGCGCGGCGTCGAGTGCCGATCCGATCTTGGGCAGCATGCCGCCCGACAGCGTGCCGTCGGCCACCAGATCGTCGATCTGGCGCGGGGTCAGGCCGGTGAGGAGCTTGCCGGATTTGTCGAGGACGCCCGGGGTGTTGGTCAGAAGTACGAGTTTTTCGGCCTTGAGGATCTCGGCCAGCTTGCCGGCCACCACGTCGGCGTTGATGTTGTAGCTCTCGCCGTTTTCGCCGACGCCAATGGGGGCGATCACCGGGATGAAATCGCCCTGGTCAAGAAAGGAGATCAGGCTCGGGTCGATCTGGGTGATGTCACCCACCTGACCGATGTCGATCAGATCACCCGGAACATCCTTGTTCTCCATCTTCAGCTTCTTGGCGCGGATGAAGCCTGAGTCCTTGCCGGTGAGGCCGACGGCCTTGCCGCCAGCCTGGTTGATCAGACTGACGATTTCCTTGTTCACCTGGCCACCGAGGACCATTTCGACCAGCTCCATGGTTTCCGCATCGGTGACGCGCATCCCCTGGATGAACTCACCTTTCTTGCCGACGCGGGTGAGCATGGTCTCGATCTGGGGGCCGCCGCCGTGCACCACCACCGGGTTGAAGCCGACCAACTTGAGCAGTACCACGTCCCGGGCGAAGCACTCCTTCAGATGCGGATCGGTCATGGCGTTGCCGCCATACTTGATGACCAGGGTCTTGTCCTGGAAACGACGGATGTAGGGCAGCGCCTCGGCGATGATGGCGGCCTTCTGGGCTGGGGAGAGGCTGGACGTGTTGAGCGGGTCAGTCATGGTCGGCGGTCGTGCTGGAAGGGTTTAGGGTGTAGGCGCGATTGTAATGACCGGGCATGCAAACAAAAAGCGCGAACACGTTTCCGGGTGTTTGCATGGCCGTAATACACTCCGGCTCGAAAACGGGAGACAGACATATGGAACAACAAGGGAAGGCGATGTCGGCAACGAACATCTGTCCGGCATGCGGAGCGGCATTCACCTGTGGCATGAACGCCGGACTGGACGAGTGCTGGTGTGCAAGCCTGCCACCGGCGCTCGCCGTTCCGGAGGCCCATGCGGGCCAATGTTATTGCCCCGATTGCCTCAAGGCAAAGATTGCGGCCTTGCCTGCAGCACTGCGCCGAAGCGGCGGGCAATGAGGCCGATGGTGTCCCGGTTGGTCCATGAGAAGACCCGCGCGGCGGCCTCCTGCCAGGGAAGCCAGCAGGCGGAAGTGTGCTCGTCGGGCGCCAAGCTGGGCGAGAAGATGGCGGGCACGCACAGGCTGAAGACGTGTTCCGTGTTGTGGGTGACGCCCGGGGCGTAACGGGCGCGCCAGCGCGGCAGGATGGGAAAGCGGTGGGTGAGTTGCCAGTCGACAAGGCTGGAAGGGGGGGCTGCAAGCCCGGTTTCCTCGGCGACTTCGCGCAGAGCTGTGGCGGCAGGAGCCTCGTCACCCTCCCGGCTGCCGGTTACCGACTGCCATAGGCCGCCGCCCCCGGCCCGCTCCATCACCAGAAAGTCCAGGTTCGACGTATGAATGACCACGAGCACCGATACGGGTTGCTTCGGGGCTTTGCTCATTCCATGTCCTGCAACCAATCCATGCCGTCGCCGCTTGTCCCCACCAGAGTCCAGAACGGTACGCCGTCCTCGCGCCAAGTGTCGGCGGCGTCCTGGAAGATCGACAGGGCCATTGCAAAATCCGCGGGCGCGGCCTGGGCAAAGGCGTCACTGTGCTCCAGGACGATCACATAGCCGTCCGCAGCCATCCACGACAGATCCGTCAGGCAGTCTGCCAGGGCATCCCAGTTGCGGCCGTACCATTCGGGGAAGCTCAGGGCCTGGCCCACGACCTCCAGAAAGGCGTCCTTGTCGGTGACTTGAGCTAGATTGACCCGGTGCAGGGGATATTCGAGACATTCAGCAGCTTCTTCGAGGGCAAGATCGGCGGCAAAAGGCATGTGATAGAGCCCGGCCCTTTCGGACCGGGAAAGCAGGGAAAGGAACTGCGGGGGGTTCATGTTCAGTCGTGAATCCGGCGGAAACTACGGTAATGGTCGTCGGAGTAATAGAACACGCTGGGCGGCCTGCCGCCAGTGACGATGCGCCTGGCGCCCCGGTCGCGGGAGCCGGGCGTGGTGACCGTGTACTCCCGGTAGAAGCCGCGCTGGGCATCGGGCAGTCGGCCTTCCCGGTTCTGGAAGGCGATGCCATCCCGCCGGTACGGGAAGGGGCCGCCCTGGCGAATCAGGGCGAGGGTGTCGCGGGCTTCGGGCGGAAGTGCCGCAACGGCAATCGACGGAATCTCCGAGCGGCTCCAGTCGAGGAAGTCCCGGGCCTGGGCGGCAGCGGTGAAGAGCAGGAGCAGGAGAAAGGCAAGGCGGACAAAGCGGAGGGTCATGGCTACGTGGCGCGAAGACAATACTCGCCAGTTTAGCAGTCCGCCCTCAGGGCTGAATCCCGTATTTCTTGAGCAGGTTGTAGTAGAAGGCCGTCAAGGCCGGGAGGCGGGCGTTGCCCGGGTCCTGCTTGCGGGCGCGTTCCATGAGGTCGCGGGCCTGGGCGGCAAAGCGCTCGTTCCAGCCGCAGTTTTCGATGTACTTGAGCAGGGCCAGGGTGGCATTGAAGAGCACGTGCACATTGCCGGGCATCTTGCGCACGGCGCTCAGCATGAAATGCACAGCCCCTTCGTAGTCGCCCCCCTGGGCCTTGCGGGCACCCTCGGCGACGAGGTCTTTTACCTCCGAGTCCATCTGCTTGGCCAATTGCTCCCCCAGCTCTGCCTTACCCGCCTCCTTCAGAAGGGCCTGCGTGCCGGCCAGGGTGCGCGCATCGGGTGCGTTGCGCATGATGTCGAGGACGACTTCGGCGCCATGCTGATCCATATTGGTGGCAAAGCAGGCGCGAGCGAGTTCACTCTTGAGCTTGAGGGACAGGGGTTGGGCATTGTCCGGTTCGGAGAAGAGCGCCTTGATCCCTTCGGCGGCCTTTTCCGTGTTGCCCTTCTTTACATGCAGGAGGACGCTCGACAGATTGGAGCATGAGCGTGTTTTGGAAAGGCCGGCCATGGAGCGCTCGAGATCGCGGAGGGTGGCCTCGGCCTGGACCGTATCGCCACGCCCGAGCTGGGCCTGGAGCAGGCGCACATGATCTTCCGGGTCGCGGAAATCGGAGTACTTGCCCTTGCGGACAACCTCGGACAATACCTTCTCCGCTTCCTCATGGTCTCCGATCTCAATGGACAATTCGCCCAGTCTGCGCAGCCGCCCGACGCGATGGGGTGACAGGAGCGCTGCATTGGACAGGATGCTGCGGGCTGATTCAATCTCGCCAGCGGCCTCCCGGGTGCGCGACAGCCAGTCGTAGGCATCCACAAAGAGTTCGTTCTCATTGACCAAGGATTGCAGGGTGTCTTCCGCCTCGGCGTAGCGCTTCTGCATGAAAAGGGCCTTGGCCAGGCCAAGGCGCGCCCAGGGGATGCTCCGGCCCTCGAGGATTTTTTCGTAGAGGCGCTGCGCTTCATTGGCATTTCCGCTTGCGATGTACAACTCGGCGCGCAGGCGCATGAAGTCGGTCGACCACTGGGGGTAGGACTCTTCCGCCTTCGCACAGCGGGCGATCGCATCGGGAGCGTTGCCCAGTTCGATCAGGCTGTATATGGGCAGAAAGGCTTCGCGCTTGTCCAGGGCACGGACAATGCGGTCGTGAAGGGTGTCGGCAGCAAAGGGCTTGAGGATGTAATCGTTGGGGGCCAGTTCGGCTGCGCTGACCACCCGTTCGTACTGCCGCTCACCCGTGACGATGATGAAGAGGGTTGAGAGCGGAATGATGCTGTTGTGGCGCAGATCTTCAAGGAGATGTTGGCCGTCCTGCCCGTCACCGATGTGGTATTCGCAGAGAATCAGGTCGAAGCGGTTGTCGCGGAGCTTGCGCACGGCGACACCCGCTGTCACCGCAAACTGGACCTTGGCGATCCCGCTCGTGTTCAGCATGTTGCGAAGCTGGGTCCGCATCGACGGATTGGCTTCGACGATGAGGGCGGAAACGGCGCCGAGGTCTGTCACGGATGGTGGGCGAAAAGTACGTAGGAACAGCCTTGGAAACGGCGCGGGGGCGGCAATCTTGAGGTGGTCGGAAAAGAAAAAGGCGAACGGCTCGGCCGTTCGCCTTGTGTGCTGCCGACTTGGGTTGGTCAGCCTGCGGGCGTTTCCACCGCTTTCTGGCGTAGGCGGATGTGCAGTTCGCGCAACTGCTTCTCGTCCACCGGCGAAGGTGCGTCGGTGAGCAGGCACTGGGCGCGCTGGGTCTTGGGGAAGGCGATCACGTCACGAATCGACTCGGCGCCGGTCATCATGGTGACGATGCGGTCAAGACCGAAGGCCAGACCGCCATGGGGTGGCGCGCCATAACGCAGCGCATCCAGGAGAAAGCCGAACTTCGCCTGTTGCTCCTCAGGGCCGATGTTGAGGGCAGTGAACACCTTTTCCTGTACCTCTGCACGGTGGATACGCACCGAGCCGCCGCCGATCTCCCAGCCGTTGAGGGCCAGATCGTAAGCCTTGGCGAGGCATTTGCCGGGATCTGAGGTGAGGAGATCGAGGTGCTCGTCCTTGGGGCTGGTGAAGGGGTGGTGGCAAGCCGTCCAGCGCTTGTCCTCGTCGTCGTATTCGAACATGGGGAAATCGACAACCCACAGGGGCTCCCAGGCCTTGCCGTTGACGAAGCCCTTTTCGTGGCCAAGCTTGATGCGCAGGGCGCCAAGAGCGTCGTT
>JAEUNV010000393.1 GCA_016790385.1 Zoogloea sp. | reverse complement strand
GACAACCACTTGGGAGCGCATCACATGGCCATCATCAACAGCACCGTCAAACCCTTTGCTGCCACCGCCTACCTCAACGGCAAGTTCGTCCCCGTGACCGACGCCGACCTGAAGGGCAAGTGGTCCATCTTCTTCTTCTACCCGGCTGACTTCACCTTCGTGTGTCCCACCGAACTGGGTGACATGGCCGATCTGTACCCCGAATTCCAGAAGATCGGTGTGGAGGTGTACTCCGTGTCCACCGACACCCACTTCACCCACAAGGCCTGGCACGATGCCTCCGATACCATCAAGAAGATCGCCTACCCGATGATCGGCGACCCCACCGGCGCCATCACCCGCGGCTTTGACGTGATGATCGAGGAAGAGGGCCTGGCACTGCGCGGCACTTTCGTGGTCGATCCGGAAGGCCGTATCAAGGTGGCCGAGATCCACGATCTGGGCATCGGCCGCGACGCCACCGAGCTGCTGCGCAAGGTGAAGGCCGCCCAGTACGTGGCCACCCACCCGGGCGAGGTGTGCCCCGCCAAGTGGCAGGAAGGCGATGCCACCCTGGCCCCGTCTCTCGACCTGGTCGGCAAGATCTGACGCTGACCCAGCCGGGCTTTGGCCCGGCCGGATTGCGGCGTCAAGCGCTCCCACCACGGAGCGTTTGGCGACGCGATTCAACTGAATCCCCGCTTACTGAAAGGACACGACCATGCTTGACGCCAACATCAAGACCCAGCTCAAGGCCTATCTCGAAAAGCTCCAGCGCCCCATCGAGCTCGTCGCCTCCCTCGACGACAGCCCCAAGGCCCAGGAGCTCCGCAGCCTCCTCAACGACATTGCCGAACTCTCGCCCAAGGTGGCCCTGCGCGAAAACGGCAAGCATGCCCTGCGCCCCTCCTTCGGCGTTGCCGAGCCGGGCGAGACACCGCGCATTCATTTTGCCGGCATCCCCATGGGCCATGAGTTCACCTCCCTGGTGCTGGCCCTGCTCCAGACCGGCGGCCATCCGCCCAAGGTGGATCAGGTCGTGATCGACCAGATCAAGGCCCTCGGTGGCCGCTTTGAGTTCGAGACCTTCATCTCCCTGTCCTGCCACAACTGCCCGGACGTGGTGCAGGCCCTCAACCTGATGGCCGTGCTCAACCCGGGCGTGACCAGCACCATGATCGACGGCGCGCTGTTCCAGGATCTGGTCAACGAACGCAAGATCATGGCCGTGCCCACCGTGTTCCTGAACGGAGAGTCGTTTGGCCAGGGCCGCATGACCATCGAGGAGATTCTTGCCAAGGTGGATACCGGCGCCTCGGCCCGGGCTGCCGAAGAGATCGGCAAGAAGGAGGACTTCGACGTACTGGTTGTCGGTGGCGGCCCGGCAGGGGCTGCGGCAGCCATCTATGCCGCCCGCAAGGGCATCCGCACCGGCATCCTCGCCGAGCGTTTTGGCGGTCAGGTGATGGATACCCTCGGGATCGAGAACTTCATTTCCGTGAAGGAGACCGAAGGGCCGAAGCTCGCCGCGGCACTGGAGCAGCATGTGAAGCAATACGAGGTGGACGTGATGAACCTTCAACGCGCAACCAAGCTCGTTGCCGGCGATCTCATCGAAGTCCGGCTCGAGAACGGCGCGAGCCTGCGCAGCAAGACCGTGATCCTCTCCACCGGAGCCCGCTGGCGCGAGATGAACGTGCCCGGCGAGAAGGAATACAAGGCCAAGGGTGTGTGCTTCTGCCCCCACTGCGACGGGCCGCTGTTCAAGGGCAAGCGCGTGGCGGTGATCGGCGGCGGCAACTCGGGCGTAGAGGCGGCCATCGACCTGGCCGGCATCGTCTCCCATGTGACGCTGCTGGAGTTTGCCGATACCCTGCGCGCCGATGCGGTATTGCAGAAGAAGCTCTACAGCCTGCCCAATGTCACGGTGATCAAGTCTGCCCTGACCACCGAGGTGACCGGGGACGGCCAGAAAGTGACCGGCATCCGCTACAAGGACAGGGTCACGAACGCCGAGAATTTGGTCGAACTCGAAGGCATCTTCGTGCAGATCGGCCTGCTTCCCAATACCGACTGGCTGAAGGGCACCGTCGAACTGTCTGATCGCGGCGAGATCCTGATCGATGCCAAGGGCGCCACCTCGGTGCCGGGGGTCTACGCCGCGGGTGACTGCACCACCGTGCCCTACAAGCAGATCATCATTGCCATGGGGGCGGGTGCCACCGCTTCCCTGAGCGCCTTCGATCACCTGATCCGCAGCTCGGCCCCGGCCTGAGCGACGCCGGTCAGCCCGCTCCACGTGCAAAGCCCACCCCTTGTGGTGGGCTTTCTTCATATCGGGCCTGCCTGTTTCCGAGACGTCCATCGCGGGGGAGGGTGTCACCATCAGCCCGATCCCGACCTTCCCGGCCGTACATGCAGAGTGTCGGCAGAATTGACAGATTCGCTCAGAATTATTTGCAGTTCATGACTATTGCCATGAATTTTAACGAAAAATTGTTTTTGGCGCGAATTATGCG
>JAEUNV010000599.1 GCA_016790385.1 Zoogloea sp. | reverse complement strand
GTCGTCATCCTCAAGCATGGCTAGCAGGGCCGCCGAATCGCTCGCCAGTCCGTCGGGCGCAAGCCCCCACACCTCTCTGGCTGCGTCACTGACAAAGGGCAGGCTGTGGCGCCCGTCGGCTCCGATGCGGTACTGGAAGACCACCCCGGGGATCTGCGACACGATCACCCGCAGACGCTGATTGAAACTGTGCTCGGCGGCCCTTGCCTCCCCCGCGACCAGCCCCTCCAACAGGCCATTGAACGCCCCGGCAAGGGCACCGATCTCGTCCTCCCGGCGCACCGGCAGTGGTTGGCGGGGAATCACACCATCACGCATGGCACCGAGCATGTCCGCCGCCTCGCCAAGGGGCCTCAGCTCGCGCCGCAGCCACCACCAGCCCGTCCCCCCGGCCAGCACGCTGAGGGCCAGGGCCGACGCCAGCAGGCGCCAGCGCAGCGCGTAGAACGGGGCAAACGCCTCATCCGCAGGCAGCACGGACTGCATCAGCCAGCCCGTTGACCGCACCTTGCGGCTGGAAGAGAGCTCCACCACCCCGCGGGAGCTGCGCGCCACGCCAGACCCTTCAAAACCATCGATATAACGGTCGTACACGGGGTTGACCCCCACCGGCGGCCCAGGCTGCATCACCCGGGTCTTGTCGGTGCCGGCAATGAAGATACGCTGCGCCGGGTCGGTGATCAGATAACCGCCATGGCGGCCAAAGCGGTTGGCTCCGATCTCGTCGAGAAAATTTGGCGCCGCCAGATTGGTCAGACCGACCAGACTGCCGATCACCTGTCCGTTGACATCGCGGATCGGCACGATCATCGGCACCACCGGCTGACGGGTTGTTTTGCCAAGAAGGGCCGCCCCGACCGTGGTCCGCCCGGTTTCCAGGGTGTTCCGCAGGGCCTGCACGTCAGAATAGTTCACACCCTGCCGGCCCAGCTCATCAGGCAAGCTGACCAGCGTGGTCCCGTCGCGATTGGTTATCAGCACCCCCCAGTTGAACAGGGTCAGCAGTACCGTCTGGCCACGAATAGCCGCATCCAGCCGCTCGGCTTGCGCCATCACCGGTGCATTCAGCGTTGCGGCGACCTCCTCAAGGGCCCGGATCCGCTCATTCACCGAACGGTCGATGTCATCGGCCAACAGCGAAACCACCGAATACTGCTGGGCCGCCAGGGTGCTCAACATCTCCTGCTTCATGAGGTACATCAGTGCCAGTGTGGTCAGCCACAAGGCCACCATCACCCCAAGCAGCAACCCGGCACCCACGCGCATGCGCAGGGACCCCGACAGGGGCTTGAATGCGGTACGCACGCGGTCCTTCAGCGTCCCCATTATCTTCTCCAACCTCCTGTGCCCAGAGTATGCCTTGTCGCACTGACACGGGCTGCCATCACGCCCATTTTGGGTAGATTATTACTTACCGCCCGATAGGGCCGAACTATGCAGTGCATGCCTACTTTCAATTGGCCTTCGCCACAGGAGCATCGTATGATCCTCCAACGCTTCGTTGCCGCATAGGCAGCGCAGCGAGCTTGAGCGGCGCGCCGGGGCACAACAAAGACCCCCAGGAACCCCACAGAGACTTCATCCCGGCGCAGCCTTTTTTGAGTCCTCCGATGCATTCCTGCATCAGGCCTGCCTCTTTGCTTCTCCACAACCTTCTCTCGCCACTCCCCCCCGCCGGCCCGGATGAACACGTCGAGCCGCTGCTGAGCCGACCCGGGCTGCGCATCGAACGCATCGTCTCCCACCAACACGCCAGCCCG
>JAEUNV010000576.1 GCA_016790385.1 Zoogloea sp. | reverse complement strand
ACCGGGATTCCGGCCAGACCCTTTACCGGTGTGTGGTGGAGCTCGACCCCCGACCGACCCTGGAGGAAACCCATTCATGAACGCCCCTCAATACGCGCCCCTTTCCGATGAGGAACTGGAGCAGCTGGAAGAGCTGCTGGTCTCCGACGAAGTGCCTGCCGACTGCATGAACCTGGAAATGCTCGACGGCTACCTGGCGGCCATCGTCGCCTCACCCCTGCCCATTCCAACCGAAGACTGGCTGCCCGCCGTGTGGACGGCCGACGAGGGCGAGGTGGGTTTCGGCTCCGGCGCAAGCCTGCAAAAGGCTATCGAGCTGGTGCTGCGCTATTACAACGAGCTGGTTTCCACCATCGGCGACGCGGAAGGTGACGAAGAGGGCGAGGCTGAGGGCTGGCAGCCTTTCTGCTACGCCCAGGGCGGTGACGATGATCCGGCCATCGGCGAGGAGTGGAGCACGGGCTTCGAACAAGGCTTCGAGATGTGGCCGTCGGAATGGCCGGACAAGGTGGGTGACACGACCCTCGCCGAGGCGCTGCTCGAAACCATCCTCGGGCCGGAGGAGGAAGTGGCCGTGCCGGCCGACAGCGACGCCCAGCTGGCGCTGCTTGAGGAAAAGGGGATTGCCGTACAGCACTTGTACCAGGCTTGGCGCGCCCTGGGCCTGCCGGCTCCCGAGCTTCTCGGCGTGGCGGCTGCTGGCGCCGCGAAGAGCGGGCCGGGGCGCAATGAACCCTGCCCCTGCGGCAGCGGCAAGAAGTACAAGAAGTGCTGCGGAGCCAACTGAACCGTGGCTGAGCCCTGCCTCAGCTGTGGCGCCTGCTGCGCCAGTTTCCGGGTGGATTTCCATGTGGCCGATCTGGAAATCACGCCCGGCGGCTGTGTGCCGGTGGCGCTGACGGTGCCTGTCACCGCAACGCTGGTGCGCATGCGCGGCACCGATGCAGGCCCGCCGCGCTGCATCGCCCTGGCGGGGGAAGTCGGGCGACAGGCGAGCTGCACGATCTACGCGCAGCGCCCCGGGCCGTGCCGCGACTTTGCACCTTTTGCGGCCCTTGGCATCGGCGATGAAGGCTGCGCCCGGGCAAGACGGCGTCATGGATTGCCGCCTCTCGACTCGTGAAAAAAGTCCGTCCTGCGGGTTGAAGAGACAGTTAGTCACAAATTCTTGATGCCATTGTCAGTGCGAAGGGCTAGGCTGAGCGTCCCCCTATCAACACAAGGAGCACTTCATGGGTTTGCTGAGTTTTGTGCGAGAAGCAGGTGAGAAGCTGTTCGGCCGCAAGGATGTGGAGCAGGCCAAGGCCGACAACGCCCAGGACAAGCTCGCCGAGCTGAACCAGAAGGCCGCCGCGTCGATCACAGCCTACATTGCCGCCCAGGGTTTCGACACCAGCGGCCTGACGGTGGCTTTTGACGGGGCAAGCAGCACGGTGTCGGTGGGCGGCGTGGTGCCCGATCAGGCCACCCGCGAGAAGGTGCTGCTGTGCTGTGGCAACGTGGATGGCGTGGAGCACGTCAATGACAGCCTCACCGTCACCAATCCCGAGCCCGAGGCCCAGTTTCATACGGTTGTTCGTGGCGACACCCTGTCGGCGATTGCCAAGACCTACTACGGCAACGCCAATGCCTACATGAAGATCTTCGAGGCCAACAAGCCCATGCTGGGCCATCCGGACAAGATCTATCCGGGCCAGAAACTGCGCATTCCCGCCTGACGGATGTAGGCGCTTTCCGGATTGGCGGACCGTGTCGGCTCTGACACAATCCGCCCTTCCCGCAGTATTACTGCATCGTTCCGGAGCCCGCCGCCATGACCATCCGCTTTCCCGTCGAAGGTGATTTCATCCAGCTCGATCAGCTCCTCAAGGCCGTGGGCCTGTGCGGATCGGGGGGCGAAGCCAAGCAGCGCGTGGCCGACGGAGATGTGCA
>JAEUNV010000533.1 GCA_016790385.1 Zoogloea sp. | reverse complement strand
TGGCTTCTGGTATAAACCAGTTACCCCTCAGAACCGAGTACCCACACCTATCGGTTGTTCATCTTTTTAAAGAACGGCTGCCACAGCAGCGAAGAGGTGCGCATTATACAGAGCTTAACCGCCCTGTCAAGCAACTCGTTTCCTGTTTAACAACACCGAAAACAAACCACCTGACCCGCACGCAACCGAGGATCAACTTCAATCCCCGACCACTCCCTCATCACCGCCTCGACTCACACCCTGTGTGCGCCGCAGCGAAGAGAGGCCGAATTATAAAGAACAATTCGGCCCCGTCAATACCATTTCCAAAATATTTCTCAACTCGGAGCCCCGTCAGTATGCGGGCGACCCCGCGTAGTTTTCAAAACGTGTGAATTCGCCCAGGAAAGTCATCCGTATTGTTCCAGTCGATCCATTCCGATGTTTCGAGATGATCAACTCAGCCATACCTTTGTCCGGGGAGTCCGGGTTATAGATCTCGTCCCGGTAAATGAACATGATGATGTCGGCGTCCTGCTCGATCGCCCCGGACTCGCGCAGATCGGATGCAACGGGCCGCTTGTTGGGACGCTGCTCGAGACTGCGGTTGAGCTGGGAGAGTGCGATGATGGGAACGTGGAGTTCCTTGGCGAGAGATTTCACCGATCTCGAGATCTCGGACAACTCGGCAGAGCGGTTGTCGCTCTCCTTCAAAGATGTCATCAACTGCAGGTAGTCAATCACGATCAAGCCCAGACGCCCGCACTGCCGATGCAAACGACGGCACCGGGCGCGCAGATCCGTAGGATTGAGCCCAGGCGTCTCGTCAATGAAAATAGGAGCCTCGTGCAACTTTCCGAGCGCATAGGTCAAGCGCTGCCATTCTTCGTCGGTGAGTTTGCCAGTACGAATCTTGTGCTGATCGATCCTGCCGACAGAAGATAGAAAGCGTGTTGCCAGCTGCGTGCCCGGCATCTCCATTGAAAACACCGCGACGGGAAGCCCTGCCTCCACCGCCACGTTCTCCGCGATATTGAGTGCAAGAGAGGTCTTTCCCATACCCGGACGTGCAGCCAGGACAATCATGTCCGACGGCTGGAGCCCCGAGGTCTTCTCGTCGAGATCGGTCAGGCCGGTCGGCACACCGGTGATGCCGGCCGGCGAATCGCGGTCGTAGAGCTCCTGGATTCTGTCCACAACCTGCCCCAGTATCGGCTGGATCGGCACGAATCCGCTTACGGTACGCGCCCCCGCCTCGGCGATCTCGAACACCTTGGCTTCAGCCTCATCAAGGAGTGTCTTGGCGTCCTTGCCGGAAGGCGTGAGGGCGCTCGCGGCGATCTGATCACCGACTGAGACGAGCTTTCGCAGGATCGCACGCTCACGAATGATTTCGCCGTAGCGCCGCACATTTGCTGCGGAGGGAGTGCTGTTGGCGATTTCGCCCAGATAGGCGAGCCCCCCCACATGCTCGGCCTCACCGTTCTTTTCAAGCGACTCGTAAACGGTCACTACGTCGGCAGGCTTACCCAGTTCAATCAGTCTCGCAATCTGACGGAAGATTCGCCGGTGATCGTCACGATAAAAATCCGCCTCGTTGACAACATCTCCCACCCGTTCCCACACGGTATTGTCAATCAGCAAGCCTCCCAGCAGGGACTGCTCAGCCTCGACGGAATGGGGCGGCAACCGCAAAGCGGACATGACAGGATCTTCAGGCTGATTTTCAGATTTGCGCATGGGACATCAGGAATCCAAGAGATCCGGCAATGCCAGACCTGAAAACAAGAAAGGCTGCACTAGGCAGCCTTTCTTTACGAGGGGAGACGAACGCCTCTCCGATCAGCTCTCGCCAACCACTGCAACGTTGATGGTAGCAGTCACGTCGGTATGCAGGGAAACGACCAGCTGGGTCTCGCCGATGATCTTGAGCGGGCCATCCGGCATGCGCACAGCAGACTTCTCAACGGAGAAGCCCTTGGCCTTGAGGGCATCCGCCACATCGGC
>JAEUNV010000524.1 GCA_016790385.1 Zoogloea sp. | reverse complement strand
GATCGGCCGCAAGATCGCCCGGGAGGGTGGCGAGACCGTCAAGCTCGTCATCGCCGAGATGCGTCGGGTCGAGGCCCAGTTGTCGGAAGCGGCGGGGGATGAGTTTGCCGCCATCCGCAAGGCCCTCTCAGCCGCCGTGACCGCGCTGGAGGAGGCCGTCGCCTACATCGTTGCGACCTACGGTGCCGACATCAAGTCGGCGTCGGTGGGCTCGGTTCCCTTCCTCAAGCTGCTGGGGATCGTCGCGGGCGGCTGGCAGATGGGGCGTGCCGCGCTGGTGTCGGCCCGTCGTCTGGCCGAAGGCAGCGGCGATGCGTCCTTTTACGCGGCCAAGATCACCACGGCGCGCTTCTACGCCGACCATGTGCTGGCCCAGGCCCCTGGCCTGGCCTACGCGGTGGTCAATGGTGCGGCGGGTGCCCTGGCGCTGACCGAAGACCAGTTCTGACCGACGGTCAGCCATCGGGAAGCCAGCAGGGGCCGCAAGGCCCCCTTTTTTACGCGGTGAGCCGGGGTGGCGCCAGGGGGGAGCCAGTCTCGTCGAGCCGCCGCAGTAATGCCTGCCCCATGCGAATGGGGCTTCCTTCCTCCACGCCCGGGCACAGGGCGAAGCCGGGTGGAACGAAGACGATGATGGTCGAACCGTGCTCGAACCAGCCCATTTCCTGACCCTTGGCGAAGCTGGCGTGAGCAGGGATCTGCTGCGGGCCGCGGTAGCCCGCATGCAGCAGCGTGTCGAGCCAGTGCAGGCGGATGCTGGCCACCAGAATGGCGGCTACGGGCACGAGGGTCAGGAGGGCTCCGCTACCTTCCAGACGTGCCTTGATCACCGCCCGTTCGTTCTTGCAGAACAGCTTTTCCACCCGTTTGAGGGCGGCGGGATTCACGTTCCAGGTATCGCCGGAAAAATACGTCACATGCTCCACCCGCAGATCGGCCGGTGCGTGGAAGCGGTGGTACATGCTCGATTTGAGACGCAAGGTGACGTAGTGGCCGGCGCGGCAGGCCTCCACGTGCCCGGCATCACCGAGCAGGTCGGTGAGCGGGTAGGGCGCGCCCTTCGCCTGTAAAGCCGTGATGCCGTCGAGGGGGCCGCAGGCACCCACAATGGCATCGCAAGGGCTGCACAGGACGGTCGGGTCGGTGTCGATGGTACGTGCGCCGGGCTTGAGTTCGCGGGTGAAGCAGGCATGCATGCTGCGAAACTCCCGCTCGCGCGCTTCCGACAGGTCGAGATCGGCGAAGAGACGCCAGATGCGGATGGAGAGAGCCGCGACCAGCGGATGCTCAATTTTGCTGAACCAGCCCATGAATCGGGTGAGGAGGGCACGCGGCACGCGATTGGTCAGCAGGAAGTTGAGATCTTCCTGATCGAGGATACGGGTGGCGGAAGGACGACGGGGGGGCGGGTTTTTCATGGCGCTGTAACGGGGTTCGGTTAAATCAGTCATCTTTCAGTTGTGGAGTGAGTGCCCGTGGAAGATGCGTTGGTATTGGCCGGCCTGGGGGCGCTTGCGCTGCCCGGCCTGGTATTGAAGGCGAAGCGCCGGCTGGAGTTGTCGCGGGGCAAGCACCCGTCCCTGACCGGCCACGCCAAGATGTCGCGGCGGGTGGCAAAGCTGCTGCCTTTTTACGAATACGATGAGGCGGGGTTCTTCGATTCCGACGACGCTCCGCCGGAGGTCGTGGCCCGCCGCCGCGAGGGTTTCTTCGGTCTGGCCGCGATCTACCAGCAGCGTTTTGCGGAGAGCGCGGCCCTCACGGCCGAAACCCAGGACGTGGTGTCGGACCTGCAATTCACCAGCGCCTATCGCGTTCCCTTTCAATACAGCCGATTCCTGCGCCAGCATCTGAAAGGCGGCGCATTCCTTCAGGCCTCGTCGGGGGTCACCGTGACCGACCTCGATGGCAATGTCTTCTACGATCTGGGGGGCGCCTATGGCGTGAATGTGTTTGGCTACGACTTCTACAAGGAATGCATGGCCCTCGGCAGCGAGCGGGTCGAGGCATTGGGGCCGGTGCTGGGCGCCTACCATCCACTCCTTGCGTACAACGTGAAGCGGCTCCAGGCGATTTCCGGGCTCGATGAGGTGTCCTTCCACATGTCGGGCACCGAGGCGGTCATGCAGGCCGTGCGCCTGGCCCGTTACCACACCGGACGGACCCACCTGGTCCGCTTCTGTGGCGCTTACCACGGCTGGTGGGGCGAGGTGCAGCCCGGCGTTGGTAATCCCACT
>JAEUNV010000511.1 GCA_016790385.1 Zoogloea sp. | reverse complement strand
GGTGGGGAGCACAATGCGGGCGCCACCGGGCAGGATCGCCAGGGGCTCGCCACGGATGGGCCGCAATGCGGATAGACGCACGGCGTCAAAGGGAACCCCGCTGGCCAGCACCTGGTGCACGATCTCCATCAGGTTCGGGCTGCAGCGCACGTCGTCTTCGAGGACGATGGCATGATCCAGACCGCGTGCGACCACCGTTTCCCAGAAGTGTACATGGCTGAGGTAGCAGCCGATCTCCCCCGCAGACAGATCGGGATGGGTGCCCGGTGGCAATGCCTCGGGCGGCACGCGGGCGCCCTCGACCGCGGGAAGGATCTCCGCTTTCAGGCCCAGGTCACGAAGATGGGCGAGGATCTGCTCACGCCTTTCCGTGGCCCGCTCCATATTGATCACGAAGATATCCATGGGGCTCAGTCTTCCCGGTCCTGGCGATGTCCGAAGAGCTTCATGATGTCGCGTTTTTTCTTCTCCACCAGACCGGCCAGGCCATGACGGAGCCCCGCCAGGTGCCCCGGGCGGACGTGGATGGCGATGACCCGAGGGGCGCGCTCGATGGGCGGAAGGGTGTCGAGAATGGCATTCAATTCGTCGGCCGGTACGACGCCATCAGCCGCCAGTTTGCGGTAAAAGGCGCCGGAGGCCTGGATCGGCTTGACGTGGCGGATCACCGCCGTATCGATGATTCCGACCCGGCCACCCTCGGCACGCGCCAGATGACTGAAGGCGTAGTCACTGCCCCAGGTGCTGCGGGTAACCGGAATGTCCGCCAGCTTGCGTGCCACGAAGGCGGTATCGAAGCACGGGCACATGATCTCGACGAAATTGGTCTCGCGCCATTCGGCAAGGGGGTTTCTGAGCATGATGCGCAGCGACCAGTAGCCGCTCCAGTCCTGGGCCGGATGGGACACGGTCAGCCCCAGGCGGTCGGCCTGCGCGAAGAAGGCCGACAAGCTGCCCACGGTCAGGTCCAGGTCGTCGTCGGCTAGCAGCACTTGGCGATAGGGGCTCAGATCAAGCCTGCCGGAGGTGACGCAGTCGCGGAAATGTTCCAGTTTGTTGTAACCGCCTGTTTCCGTGGCAATGGCAGCCGGATCGGCGGGCGTCGGCGTGTAACAACTGAGGAAGAGATCCCAGTTGCGCTCGGGTTCCTGCGCCAGCCAACGGGGGTAGAGGCCATTGGCGCCAGTGCGCATGAACACAAGATAGGGCCGCGAGCCCGCTCGGGAGTCTGTCGGTGATTGAGACGGGAAGGCGGCAGGCTCCGACGAAGGCGCCGGGCTCGGCAGGGTGGGCGCAAGCGACATATCGTCCGCATTGTGCCGTAATCCCTCGATTTGTGTGTCCCGACTTCGCCGGGGAAATCTGTTGGTGGCTGCTTTGCGCTAACCTTCGGGAATTGCCCGTCTCGCCGGATCATCGGCCTGCCCCCTGGATGCTCGATCTCCCCAACGTCAGTCTGGTCTGCCTCGATACCCGCCATCCGGAGCTCGCGGTTTTTGCGATGCGGCGCTGCCTTGATCAGGCCCGGTTTGGTGAAGCGGTGCTGCTGACGGTGGCGGACTACGTCAGCCCCGATCAGCGCATCCGCGTCCAGCCAGTGATGCGCCTGCGCAGCGTGGCCGACTACTCGGCCTTCATCATCAAGTCGTTGGGCGCTCAGGTGGGCGGGAGCCATGTGCTGGTGATGCAATGGGACAGCTTCATTCTCGATGCCGCAGCCTGGGACCCGGCCTTCCTCGATTACGACTACCTGGGCGCCCCCTGGCCGCACCGGGTGCCGCCGGTGGGGAATGGTGGTTTTTCCTTGCGCTCCCGGCGCTTGCTCGATGCCCTTCAAGACCCGGCAATCCGCGATTTTCAGCCTGAAGACTACTGCATCTGCGAGCTTTACCGGGATCGCCTGGAAGGAGAGCACGGTGTCCGCTTCGCACCGCCGGAACTGGCACGGCGCTTCTCATTCGAGCTGGAGGCGCCGAGCGGGCCTGCCTTCGGCTTCCATGGCCTGTTCAACTTCCACCGGGCGCTGTCCGAGCCGGAGCTGCTGGCTTGGCTGGACAAGGCACCGGCAGGGCTGCTGCGTTCCATGCAGGGCCGCCGGTTGGTGAAGAACCTGATTCAAGCCGGTCGCAGCGCGCCGGCCCGGAAGATTCTCCAGGTGCGAGCCCGCGGTGGCCTCAAGTTGCGTCTTGATGCCCTCAAACTGGGCAGCCTGTTGGCGGCCCGGCGCCTGTGGACGTGATGCCGGTCAGGTCCGGGGCGGCGTGGCGGGATGGGCACCGGCCGCAAATATCGCCAGCAATACGCAGAACGCCAGCGTGCCGAGGGAAGAGGCAAACATCGACCCCACGTTGGAAAACACCAGCTCGCCGATCAGGAGCACCAGCCCCCAGGTGGCAAACAGGCGCTTGTCCGCGTCGGGACTGCGCCGGGCCGCGATGAAGTGGCCCAGCGTGCCGGCCCAGAAGGCCAGCATGGCCAGGGTGCCCACCACTCCGGTGGTGGTGAGATGATCAATGAACAGGTTGTGCAGCCCACCGAAGGTGTTCAGGATTGGCGGCAGGGTGCCTGCCGCCACGGCAGACGCCACCGCGTTGCGGAAATTGCCCAGGCCGATTCCGAACACCGGATTGGCCAGAAACTGCTCCCAGCCCCACTGCCAGCTCAGCAGACGCAGGCCGAGGGATGTTTCCCGCGCGCTCGAAGACCCGGGGTCGGCGAGATAGGCCCGGACCTCGGAGATCCCTTCGGCCAGCCGCATGCCGACCAGTTCGCTGGCGAGCAGGGTGGCCAGCAGGGCTGATACGACACCCGTAATCACCCAGCGCCGGGGGATGGCGCGGCGGTCCGGCATGGTCAGGACGGCCAGCGCCATCAGCGGCAATGCCGTCCACGCCGAACGGGTCTCGGATAACAGGGCCGCCATCAGTCCGCCCGCGATGGCCAGCACAGCCAGGGCTGGCGCTCCGGACAGGGGGCGGCCACCGACCGCGAGCCCCCCGGCCAGCCCGGCCACCGCCACTACTGCGCTGTAGTTGCCAAAGGGGCCGGGGCTCGAAAACGGCCCCATCGGCCGTCCGGAGTTGAGAGCCAGCAGCCCGGGGCCACCACCGCTGCCTACAGCCAGAGCAGCCAGCGCACCCGCAGCCAGGCCAGCCAGGGCCAGACCGAACAGCATCGACCGGCGGGATATGCCCTGCTTGCGGAACAGCAGGTACACCAACAACGCGGCCAGCAGGTGGGCCGGCCGGTCAAGGGCTCGGGCGTTCCAGCCGAGCAGTGCCATATTGAGCAGGTAGGTGGCCGGGAGTGCTGCGCAGGCCAGCATGAAGCGCCGATCAAGACGGTCGGGCCGATACCCGGACATGACGGCCAGCACCAGCCCGCCGGCGGCCATCAGGACAGCCAGATTGCGGGCCAGCCCGGCCGAGAGCATCAGCCCGAGCAGGAAAAGGGGTGCAAGCCAGGGTTCCAGGCTGGCGGCAAGGCCGGGCAGCCAGGCGGCGGGCTGAGAGGAATGGTGGCGCTCAGTCGGCATCGAGTAGACAAACCCCGGTGGTGCGGAAGGCCTCCCGCATCTGGCGCATCTCGGCGTCCGACTTGAAGCGCACCCGGTTCCAGCCAAAGGCTACCACCCGGGTCGCCGTCGGGCTGGTCTGGCGGGCGAACAAAAGTGCGCTTGAGCGCACGCCGACCACTGCGTCGTAGGGGGTGTTGGCGAGGTGTACTTCGAGGGGTTCGTCGAGGGTCACAAGGGTGTAGTCCGGATGATTGAGTTCCAGCTCGGGGTCTTTCGGGTGTCCCTTGTAAAAGATCTGCCCCATGCCTTCCGCCATCAGCCAGGCGTGTATCCCGGCGCTCACCGCGTCGCGGTCGGCGGGCTTCATCAGGCCGGCGCCCACCAGCGGCTGACCGATGACCAGCGCGCGCCGCGGGCCTTCAGCCACGGCGGTGTCGCCACGCGGTGTGACCAGCGGCGGCAGGACGACCGTCTTGTCGGCGGGGTATTCGTGGGGAAGGCCGGGGAGCACGTAGATGCGATCGCAAAAGGCTGCGTCGGAGCCGATGCGATCGCCCGAAAAGCACCAGTAGTCGAGCTCCGGGGCGATCAGACGGCGCAGCTTGCGGGCGTATTGGGCCAGCCGCTTGCCCGCACTCAGGGGATAACGGCGGATGCTGATGAGCCCGTCGGGCAGGATGCGCGCGCGCATCTGGCTGGCCCCGGCGGCCCGCGGCAGTGCGCGCAGGAAGTAGTTGATGGCCTCGGTATCGAAGACGGCGCTGTGGATGTGCAGGGTGGTGCAGCGGCCGACCAGGCCGGCCACCAGGCGGATGTTGGCGCGCTGCCGGCGCAGGCGCCCGAAAGGGCCGGGCAGGGGTTCCCAGCGCGGCCACGGCATGTACGCCGCCGCATCCCAGTCGGCTTCGCGGACGATGGGGGTGACGCCGGGCTTGTACCACACCAGCACCTGTCGGGCGCCCTGCTCGTGGGTTTCGGCGATGCGACGGGCAGCCAGATATTGCAGCGGCGAGGCGACGAAATAGACGGCGACGCGATCGCTCATGGGATGACCTCAGGCCTCGTCCCGGGAAACCTGTTCACCGCTGGCCAGCAGGCGGGCATAGGCCTCGCCACGGGCGACGAGCTCGTCGTGGGTTCCGGCCTCGACGATGCGGCCATGCTCCATGACGATGATTCGGTCGGCGTCGCGGATGGTGGACAGGCGGTGGGCGATGACGATCACGGTGCGGTTGCGGCGCAACTCGACCAGGGCATCCTTTACCGCCCGCTCGGACTCGTTGTCGAGGGCCGAGGTGGCTTCGTCGAGCAGCAGGATGGGGGCATCGCGCAGAAAGGCCCGGGCGATGGCGATGCGCTGGCGCTGGCCCCCCGACAGCTGGCTGCCATTGGCACCAACACGCGTGGCGAGGCCCTCGGGCTGCTTGTCGATGAATTCCATGGCGTGGGCGGCGCGGGCGGCGGCGATGATGTCGGCCTCGGGCACATCCGGCCGGCCGTAGGCGATGTTGGCAGCAATCGTGTCATCGAACAGCACCACTTGCTGCCCCACCCAGCCCAATTGCTGGCGCAGGTGGGCCAGGGGCAGCGCGTCGAGTCGGGCGCCATCCAGCAGGATGCGGCCGGCGGACGGTTCGAAAAAGCGTGCGATGAGGTTGATGAGAGTGGTCTTGCCGCTGCCCGAGGCGCCCACCAGGGCCACGGTCTGGCCGGGATGCACGTCGAGGCTGAAATGACTGAGGGCCGCTTCGGCCTGACCGGGGTAGCTGAAGCTCACGTCGTCAAAGCGCAACTCGCCGATGGCGCGGGGAAAGAGGCCGGTTGCGGTATCCACCTCGGCGGGAGTCTCGAGCAGCTCGAAGATGCTCTGGGCGCCGGCCAGGCCACGCTGGATCACCGCGTTGATGTTGGTCAGGCGGCGGATGGGCTCGAAGAGCATGGACATGGCGGTGACGAAGGAAACGAACTCGCCGGGGCTGAGCTTGTCCTGAGCCGACAGGGAGGTCGCCGTCCAGATCACCGTGGCCACGGCTGCGGCAGCCAGCACCTGGACCAGGGGCACGTTGACGGCCGACACCCGCACGGTGCGCATGGTCTGGCTGCGCAGGCGCTCGGCCACCTCGGCAAAGCGCCGGTCCTCGTGGTCGTGGGTGCCGAAGAGCTTGATCTCGCGCACCCCGCCGAGGGTCTCCTCGACCATGCCGGTGAGGCGACCGGTGGTTTCCTGCATCTCCTGGTTGGAGCCGCGCAGCTTGCGGCTGGCCACCCGGATCAGCCAGGCCACGACGGGGGCGATGGCGACGATGACCAGGGTCAGC
>JAEUNV010000486.1 GCA_016790385.1 Zoogloea sp. | reverse complement strand
CAGCAGCACCTTCAGGCGGCGCACGGCACGCACGTAGGCGTTGGGCACCTCGGGCTCGGCATAGACCACCAGGGTCAGCTTGCCGGAGAGGTTGTCCACGATGGCGATCTCTTCGGACAGCAGCAGCAGGATGTCGGGCGTGCCCAGCGCGTCCGGCTTTTCGGTCTTGGCCAGGCGCGGCTCGATGTAGCGCACGGTGTCGTAGCCGAAACAGCCCACCAGACCGCCGGCGAAGCGCGGCAGGTGGTCGCGGGGCGGCACCTTGATGCGGTCCATGAACTCGGCGACGAAGTTGAGGGGGTCGCCATAGTCGCGGCGTTCCACCAGGCGGTCGTTGGTGAGCAGCAGCACCGAACGGCCGTGCACCTCGATACGGGTCGAAGCGGCCAGGCCGATGATGGAATAGCGGCCGAAGCGCTCGCCCCCCTGCACGGATTCGAGCAGGTAGGTGTTGGGCGCGTTGGCCAGCTTTAGGTAAACGGAGAGCGGGGTGTCGAGATCCGCAAAGGTTTCGAGAGTAACCGGGATGCGGTTATAGCCCTGGGCGGCCAGGGCGTTGAATTCGGCTTCGGTCATGGAGACTCCGGAAGTGCATGGTGCTTTTTTCGCGAGGGTATCACGGGGCGGGCCCGGGACTGATCAGGGCTCCCACAGCTGGGATTTATCCAGCTTGCCCCCAAGGGGGGAAAGGAAACCTGGGATGGCCCGGCGTTTCCTTCAGGGCTGGCTCAGGCGAGCAGCCATGACCGGCCGCCGCATCCACCAGAGCTGGGGATACGAACGGCAGGGAACTCCTCAACGAAGAACATGCGCTTGCGGGTCACGATGGATGGGGGTCCGTGAAGGTCAACCGACGATGCGCGGCAGCGCATCGACGAGGCTGGATAGTAGCCCGTCGCATTCGATGCTGTCCACCGCCATGCCTTCGCTGTAGCCATAGGTCACCAGGAGCACCGGAATGCCCGCCGCGCGGGCCGCTTCGGCATCATTGGCGGAATCACCAATCATCCAGGCAGCCGAGGGTGGTATGGTCAGTTTCTCGCACGCGTGCAGCAGGGGGGCGGGATGAGGCTTCTTTTCGGGCAAGGTGTCACCACTCACCGTTACCTGGAAATACCGCGCAATGCCGACACGCTCGAGAAGGGGCAGGGTGAACGCCTCCGGCTTGTTGGTCACACAGGCCAGGGGCACGCCAGCGGCGGCCAGCGCCTCCAGGGCCGGCACCACGCCGGGATAGATCACCGTTCGCTCCCCGTTCACCGCCGCATAGTGGCGGCGGAAGACATCCACCGCCGCGTCCACTTCGGCAGCCTCGGCGGAACCAGACTCGACCAGACATCGCCGCACCAGATTGACCATACCCTTGCCCACGAAGCTCCGGATCGCCTCCAGGGAATGGGGCGGACGCCCGAGCTCGGCCATCATCCGGCAACAGGCTTCGGACAGATCGGGAATGGAGTCAAGCAGGGTACCGTCCAGGTCAAACAGTACGGCGGTGCGGGAAGAAGGCATCAGCGGGCTCACGGCGGAAAGAAGAAGGCAGCGGGCATGCAGGATACGGGAGATCAAGCCGCCCGCACCAGCCCCGCCCGCCGCTGGAGGGCACGCCCCAGCGCAATCACCATCAGCAGCAGGGGCACGGCCGCCCAGCCATTGACCACGCTCCAGCCCAGGTAATCCACCAGCGGTGCGGCGCCCAAGGTCGCCAGGGTCACCCCCACAAAAACCAGGCTGTCATTGACTGCCTGGACCCTGCCCTTCTCCTCGGCGCGCCAGTGCTCGGCGAGCAGGGTCGTTGCGCCCACGTAGAGCAGGTTCCAGCCCAACCCGACACACACCAGGGACCACTGGAAATATGCGTAGCTGTCACCCGCCATCGCCAGGGCAATGGCCGCGAGGCTGATCAGCGAGCCGATGAGCATCACCCGCAAGGCACCGATCCGGCCAACCAGGCTGCCGGTGAGAAACGACGGTGCGAACATGGCCACCAGATGCCACTGGATCACCGTGGCGGTGTCGTCGAACGCCTGTCCGGCGCAGGACATGGCCAGGGGCGTGGCGGTCATCAACAGATTCATGACGCCGTAGGCCACCACCGCGCCCGCCACGGCCAGCCCCACGCCGGGGTCCGCCAGGATCTGCCTCACCGGCCGGGCCGGCTGCACCGCAACTACGCGCTGCACAGCCGGCAGTCGCAGGCCCCAGCCGGCCAGGGCTGCCACGAAGGCCACTCCGGCCAGCACCAGGAAACTCGCCAGGAAGGGCGTGCCGAGCATGTCCCGGGTGCTGCGGGCCAGCCACGGCCCCAGAAAAGCCGCCAGCACGCCCCCCGTCAGGGTCAGGGACACAGCCAGGCCCTTGCGCGCGGGCGCAACCGCTTCAATGGCTGCGAAGCGGTAGAACTGCCCCACGCCGCCCAGCACGCCGATGCACAGGCCGGCCACGACGAAGAGCCCGAAACTGCCGAGGGAGATGCCCAGGGCGGCCAGCAGCAGCCCGCAAGCCCCCACCAGGGCCGCCCCCACAAACACCGGCCGCCGCCCCCGTCGGGCCATCAGACCCGCCGCTGGATGGAGCACCAGCAAGGTGGCGAGGTATTGGGCCGCGAGGGGCAGGTTGGCCAGCCCCGACGGCGCGGCAAGCCCGACGGCCACCAGCGCCGAACTCGACAGCACCAGGCCGATCATGGTCATCATCAGGGCCTGGCTGAGCGCCAGGAGAAATACGTTGGGATTCATGGACACGCTCCGCAATGCTTTGACGCCACCATGATCGCCGGCTAGAGTGAATGGCGTAAATGACATACAAGCCACCTTTTCTGCCATGACCCGCGCCATTGCCATGCTCGTCTATCCCCACTTTCAGATCCTCGACGCGGCCGGCCCCTTGTCCGCCTTCGAAACGGCCAATGAATTTGCGCCGGGCAGCTACGTTGTGGAACTCATCTCCCGGGACGGCGGCCCGGTGGCCAGCTCCTGCGGGGCAAGCCTGCTGACCCGCGCCTTTCGCGGCGACGAAGCGCCTGACACGTTGATGGTGGTGGGCGGTAACGGCGTGGACGCCGCATCAACCTGCCCGACGACGCAGGAATTCGTCCTTCAATGCAGCACCCGCGCGCGGCGAACCAGCAGCGTCTGCTCGGGGGCCTGGCTGCTCGCCAGGGTCGGGCTGCTGGAGGGCCGCCAGGCCACCACCCACTGGAGCCGGACATCCCGCTTCCGCCGCGCGTTTCCGACCGTGCAGCTCGAAGCAGACCGGATCTACGTGCAGGACGGCCCGATCTGGACGGCCGCAGGCATCTCAGCGGGCATTGATCTGGCTCTGGCCCTGATTGCCGACGATGTCGGCGAGACGGTAGCCCGCCAGGTGGCCCGTCAGCTGGTGGTGTATTACCGCCGCCCGGGGGGGCAATCGCAGTTTTCGGAATTGGCGGAAATGCAAGCCGTGGGCAGTCGTTTCACGCCGCTGCTCGACCACATCCGTCAGCACCTGGACGAACCTCTGGACGTGGACGCGCTGGCGGCCCTGGCGTGTATGAGCCCCCGCCACTTCTCCCGCCGCTTTACCGAGGAAACAGGCCTGACGCCGGCCAGGGCGGTGGAGAAACTGCGGGTCGAGGCCGCCGCAGCGGCACTGGAAAGCGGACGCGAGGCGGTGCAGAAGGTGGCGCGCGATTGCGGCTTTGGCGATCAGGAACGGATGCGCAGGGCCTTCCTGCGCATACTCGGCAGGCCACCCTCGGCCCTGCGGCCAAAGCGGGCCTGAGCGGGTGAGCCAACCCGCGCGGCCGGATCAGGCCCCGGCCAGGGCCGCGCGCAGCGCGGCGATCACGCTGTTGTAACGCTGGGGGTCGCTGTCCTTGCCGGCGCCGAACACCGCCGAGCCGGCCACGAAGGTGTCCGCCCCGGCCCGGGCGATCTCAGCGATGTTGTCCACCTTCACGCCACCGTCGATCTCGAGGAGGATCTGGCGGCCGGTGCGGGCGGTGTAGGCGTCGATCTTCGCCCGCGCCTCGCGCAGCTTGTCGAGGGTGCCGGGAATGAAGGACTGGCCGCCGAAACCCGGGTTCACACTCATCAGCAGCACCACGTCGAGCTTGTCCATGACGTGGTCCATCCAGTTGAGGGGCGTAGCCGGGTTGAACACCAGGCCGGCCTGGCAGCCGCTGTCGCGGATCAGGCCGAGCGTGCGGTCCACGTGTTCGGAGGCTTCCGGATGAAAGGTGATGATGTTGGCGCCGGCCTTGGCAAAGTCCGGCACGATGCGGTCTACA